>NZ_BBSK01000077.1:0-29918 GCF_001319805.1 Burkholderia sp. E168m22 | reverse complement strand
GACAGTCTGCGCGCGCGTCTCGCCGATGCGATGGGCGAAACGATCCGGCGCCTCGGGCGGGCGGGGCTCGCGATCTGGACGGAGCCGCGCGGCGGGTTGTTCGTGTGGGCGGAGTTGCCGAACGGGCTCGACGCCGCACGCGTCGCACGCCATGCGCTGGACCACGACGTCGTGCTCGCCCCCGGCAACGTGTTCAGCGCGTCGCGCAGCGCGACGTCGTACCTGCGCTTCAACGTGTCGCGCTGCAAGGGGCCGGCGGTGTTCGATGCGCTGGCGCGAGCGATGGAGGCGACGCGGGTGGGGGAGCGCGGCGGTGCGCCGGCGGATGCCGGCAGCCCGGTGCTGACCGGCAAGTGAAGCGAGCCGGCTGCACAGCGGCGGGCTGCCCCGCCGCCTGCGTCACACCTCCCCCGCATGCGCCCTCGCCCGCACCTCGGCGAACGACGTATCGACGAGCAGGCGCCCCGTGTCGAACACCGTCTCGAGCGCCTCGTCCCATTCGCCTTCCAGCGCACGATCGTCCCACGCAACCGGCAACGTCACCGTCCGATACTCGCCAGAGCGCCAGTTGCGCAACAGCGTCAGCCGCCCCTGCTTCGAGCGCTTGCCCTGATCGGTGACCGGATCCTTGCGGACGTCGTGCCACACGTCGCCGCGCCGGATCGCCGAACACTTCATCGCGAAGCGCTGCGTATCGCGGTTCACCCGCTGCAACAACGCACCGCCCATGCCGAACATCACGTTGCCGGCCGCATAGCCCGCCTCGTCGAGCGCGACGAGGATCGCCTCGATCGACTGCTCGTCGACACCGTCGCCCTGGATCACGCGCACGTGGTTCAGCACGCGCCGCCCCTTGCCGTTCACGGTCGAACCGAACGACGCATCGAGCGCCCGCACGGTCTGCAGCACGATCGTCACCGGGTCGCCGGAATCGGGACGCACGACGAGCGTCGCGCCCGAATCGATCACCGCCTGCCGGAGTTCGCCGCCCCACAGATCGAGCGCGGCGAACAGATCGTAGGAGTCCGATACGACCGATACGATCGCGCCCGGCAACCCGAAGCGTTTGATCATGTTGCGGTATGCATCGGCCTCGCCTTCGCGCCCCCACGACGTGATCGTGCTGTGCTCGGCCGCCGGCACCGAATACGCGGCCATCGGCTCGCGATAAAAGCGGTTCGCGGCCAGCACGCCGAGCACCGTGTCCGAGCCCATGAAGCTCACGAGGTGCGCGGCGCCGCCGATCGCGGCCGATTCCGCGCTCGACACGCCGCGTGCGCCGAAGTCGTGCAGCTTGAACGGCAGTTGCGCGAGATCGTCATCGGTCCGTTCGAGGAAACGGCGAATCGTTTGCCGAAGATGCCAGCTACGGGTCGCCACCGTCACCGGATACCAGATGCGCAACAGCATCGTCTCGAGATACGACGCGAGCCAGAACACCTGCGGATCGTCGCATTCGACCGTCATCAGTACGTTGTGCACCGGCACGATCGAGCCTTCCGGCACCGCTCGGATCTTCACCGGCAGGTAGCCGTCGTAGCGCTCGACGATATGACGCCATCCTGCTTCGTTGAACGGCTCGCCGTGCACCGTGAAGAAATCGCGCGCGTCGTCGATCATCGCGTGCGTCACGGGCTTGCACAGATACTCCTTCAGCAGCATCTGCAGGCCGAAGAACAGCGTGCGGTCGTAGCGGCCGCCGCGCGATTCGACGTACGAGAACATCGCCGATGCGTCCGGCGGATACTGCAGGAAGTGGGAAGCCTTGTACGAATCCGTGTTGAGAATCGGATTGGCGAGAACCGCGGCAAAGCCGCCGGGATCGTTTTGCATGGCTAGAGCTCCTCTAGGCCGTTGAAGTGCCGCCGCGTCTGTCGCGGCGGACCGGATGCGGGGAATCAGCGCGTCACAGCTTCCCCAGGAAGTGATACGCGATGTCGAAGTGATCCTCGAACATCACGTTGCGCATCTGCGCGAATTCGTTGAGCGGGACCCAGCGCGCCTTGTCGGCGTCGTCGCTGCCCTTCACGCGCGGCAACTCGCCGGTCGGGAAGTTGAACAGGCACGCATGCGTGATCGTGCGGCCGCGCAGCGAACGCGTCGGGTGATCGAACACCTGGCGATCCTTGATCGAGCCGCGCAGTACGGGCTCCGGCAGCTTGAGGCCGGTTTCCTCGCGCAGCTCGCGGATGCACGCCGCATCGAGCCGCTCGTCCTGGTTCACGAAGCCGCCCGGCAGCGCCCACAGGCCGCGGCCCGGTTCGCTGCGGCGGCGCACGAGCAGGATATGCCCCGAGTGCACGACCACCGCGTCGACCGTCACGAACGTGACCGGATACGGCGCGGCCGCCCACGCCTTGCGATACGCGGCGATGAATTCGGCTTCCGACTTCAGTTGCGCGAATTCCGGCTGCGTGCGAAAACGCTCGAGCCAGCCGAACACGGGTTCCGGCACGGCCCACTGCACGAAGCTGTTGGTGCGTTCGGCGAAATACTGGTCGCGGATCTCGGTGGCGAAAATGTCTTCCGTCGCGTCGACGTCGACGAGCTCCCATTGCGGGAACATCCGCAGGTAATACGACGTGGCGTCCTTCTCGTGGCCGATCAGCCCGACCTTGCGTTGCGCGACGTCGCCGAGCGCGACGGCCACCGCATCCTGCACCCAGCGCACCCAGTCGCCGTCGTTGTAGGTCGAATCCTGCAGCGGGGCGATCGTCACGCGATCGCGCTCGGACGCGTCGAGCAGCGAAGCCAGCATCTGGCGGCGCTCGTCGAACGAGAACGGGTCCTTGATGGTGCGGGGCTTGTCGGTCGACCCGATCAGCACGCACACGCGTTCGGCCCGACTCAGTGCCGACTTCAGCACGTTCAGGTGACCACGATGCGGAGGCTGGAAACGACCAATGAAAACGAGCGCGTCGAAGCGCCGGTTCTGTTGCGTACTCATGAGGCTCCCTCAAGAGATTGAAACGCTCCGGGTCTGTCCCGAAGGGTTGGGATAAATCCTAGGGGAATTCCCGAGGTGCGTCAATCGCGCTTGTTCGAGCGCATGCTCGACTTGACGAAGTCTGACGAAACACAGGTTATTGGCGCGGTACACTCGATTTCATCCCAATCCGCGCCGCGCCGCCCACCCTCATGAGGATCTCAGTCAGCCGGACCGTCGGCGTCGACCGCAGGCGCCTGTTCACGTGGTCGCAGGACTACGGACGGCGGCTCGTGTGGGACAACTTCCTCAGCGACGCCTATCTGCTCGACGGCACGACCGCCGATGTCGGCGTCGACGCGTTTTGCCGCAGCCAGTCGGGCGCGACGATGGTGTCGCGCTACATCTCGTACCGTCCGCCGCAGGTCGCCGCCGTCGAAATGGTCGAAGGCCCGAAGGTGCTCGAACGCTTCAGCGGCAGCTGGAACTTCGTCGAGCACACGCCCGGGTCGACCGAGGTGAAGTTCACGTACCACTTCCGCGCGCAGCCGTCGTGGCTGCGCTGGCTGCTCGAACCGCTGATCGGCGCGTTCTATCTCGTGCAGACGCGCCGGCGTCTCGATTCGTTCAAGCGCTGGGCCGAAGCCGAAGCGCTGCCGCGCTGACCGGCATGCGCCGGCGGCCGCGCCGCCCGCTATTTGCCGGATTCACCGAGCCGGGGAAACGACCGGCGGCCGCCATCCCGACGACCCGCCGTGGCCGATGCACGGCACGCGGCATCCTGGCTCAGGCCAGCGCACTGCCGCGCGCCATCTGCTGCCGAACCTGCGCGTGCGTGCCGAGTGCCGCGGCGATCGCATCGACCGCATCGGCCGCGCGCGCCGCGCCGCACATGAACGCATCGACGGCCGCGAAGCGATGCTCGGGCCACGTATGGATCGTGATGTGCGACTCCGCCAGCAACACGACACCCGTCACGCCATGCTCGCCGCCGAAATGATGGAAATGCGCGCCGATCACGCGCGCGCCGGCCCATCGCGCCGCATCGGTGAGGATCGCTTCGAGCCGCGCGGCGTCGCGCAGCAGCGCCGCATCGATGCCCGCCAGGTCGGCCAGCACGTGCGAGCCGAGCGTCGCGCACGGCGGCGCGATCCCGTCGCGCGCGGTCATTTGTGCGACCCGTACGACGAGTAACCGCTGCGCGCCGACGAGCTGCCCCACCCGCCGCCGCCCGAACCGCTGCCGCCAATCGACGCGCAGCTGAACAGCGTGACGACGATCAGGCCGTAGACGCCGTAGAGGATGTACCGGATCACGCGTTGCCCCCGTCCGACGCAAACCGCTTCCACAGCCATTCCGGCAGCCACAGCACCAGCAGGCCGACCAGCACGTAGACGGAGCGGCCGGTGAACGAGAACAGCGAACCGAGGTTGAAGATCACGAGCAGCGCGCTGAACATGAACGGCAGCGGCGCGAAACTGTGCGGCCCCTTGCTGCCGAACAGACCCATCGATTCGGTCGCGCCCGTGGCGGCCGTCGTGGCCGCGGCCAGCGCCGGCGTGCCGAAGCGTTCGGCGAGCGCGCCGCCCGACAGCGGTCGCGCACGCGACCAGACGATCTCCGCGTCACTGCGCTCGCGCGTCAGCTTGTCCTTCTGCCAGCCGTAGTCGATGATCGACGTGCGATCGCCCGCCTGCACGCGCCAGTTGAATGCCCCGACCACGTAGACGACCTCCGATTCGTATTCCTCACGCAGCCGGTAGGTCTTGCCGCCTTCGGTCACGTTGCCGGATTCGCTGCCGATCGTCGGCCAGTGGTCGAGCACCTGCACGCGTTCCCAGCGCCCTTCGCTCTGCACGAGCCACAGGAAACCGCGTTTCGGGTTCAGCAGCAGGTATTCGTCCCACGTCTCGTCGTCGCCCGGCACGCGGCAGCGCATCATGCCGATCACCGTGTACTTCACGCCGTCGAACGTGCCGATCGCGCCGAGTTCGAGCGCGCCCTTCACCGATTCGAGCTTGCGCCGGGCCGCGAACACGGTCTGCTGCTCGGCCGTGCACTGCACGCCCGCGTGGCAACTGCCGCACACGACGTAGTCGGCCACGTTCGGCGCATACGACAGCGGCGCGCCGCAGCTCGGGCACGCGAACGGCACCAGCTCCGCGCCGCGCTTCTCGCGCGTATCGTTTTCGATGTCGCGCAGCCCCGTGAACGCGAGCGCGTCGAATTCCAGCGCCTCGCCCGCGTAGACGGCCGGGCTGCCGCCGTTCGACCCGGCGTCGGAATAGTCGCAGGTCGCGAATGCATTGCCCGTGCGCAGGTCGGCGACGCGCGCCTCCCAGCCGGCATCGACGCGAAACGGCAGTTCGCCGTCACCGCCCGTGCAGCGCGCGGTACGCACGTCCGACACCAGATACGCGCGGCCGCCGTGGTCGATCCGCATGCCCGGTTCGAGCGTGTCGAATGCGGGCCACGCGCCGCCCGACGCATCGTCGGGTTCGCGCACCGTGATCGCGTACTGCCCCGACGCATCCGACAGCCAGCCGAACGCGCCGTCGTCGAACACGACGTACCACTCGCTCCACGCGCCGGCGTCGTAGGTCATCTGGATGCGGCCGAGCACCGTGAACGCGCGCTTGTCGTAGCGCCCGGCCGTGCCGATCTGGATCGGCGATGCATCGTCGAGCACCGTCGCCAGTTCGCCGATGCGCTCGACCTCGGTGCCGCGCTTGAGCAACGTACTACGGCAAAACGCGCAGACGGCCATCACCGCCGCGGCCGAGCGAAACTCGACCGGCGCGCCGCACTGGGGGCACGAGGTACGGAACATGCGTGCCGCTTACCGGGTGAGCTTCGCGAGGATCTCGGCCTTCGCGCGCGAATATTCGTCTTCGGTCACGAGGCCCTTGTCGAACAGTGCCTTCAGCTGCTCGAGCCGCTGCACGTAATCAGTGCTCTCGGCCGCTGCGGCGGCCACCGGCGCGGCAACGGGCGTGGGCGGTGCGGCCTGCGCCGGTTGCGCGGCGCCCGCGATCTGGCCAGCCATCGCCTGCCCGATCGCCGCACCCGCGGCGAGCCCCGCGCCGACCCCGGCGATGCCGCCCGGGTTCTGCGCGGCGAGCGGAATCGCCTGCGCGGTCTGGTATTGCGTGGCGCGCGCGAGATCGCCGGCCATCCCGGCACCGATCCGCAGGTCGAGCGCCTTTTGCAGCTTGGCCGGCAGCGACACGCTCTCGACCGCGAACGCGTCGAGCGCCAGCCCGTAACGCGTGAACACCGGCACCAATGCCTCGGCGACGCGCTGCGACAGCAGCGACTGGTTCGCGGCCATGTCGACGAACGGCACGTCGGCCGAGCCGAACGTCGTGCTCATCGCGGTGACGACCAGATTGCGCAGTTGCTGCTCGAGATCGTCGACCGTGTATGCCGCGCGCGTGCCGCTCACCTCGCGGTGGAACGCAGCCGCATCGACGATCCGATACGAATAGATACCGAACGCGCGCAGTTGCACGAAGCCGAATTCGCGGTCGCGGATCGTCACCGGCTGCGCGGTGCCCCAGCGCCGGCCCAGCTGCAGCCGCGTGCTGAAGAAATAGACGTCGGACTTGAAAGGCGACTGAAAGAATTTGTCCCAGTTCTTCAGGTTCGTGAGTACCGGCAGCGTGCGCGTTTCCAGCGTGTAGAGCCCCGGCTGGAACACGTCGGCGACCTTGCCCTCGTTGACGAAGATCGCGACCTGGGTTTCGCGCACGGTCAGCTTGCCGCCGTACTGGATTTCCTGGTCTTCCATCGGATAGCGCCAGGCCAGCACGCCGTCGGTGTCTTCCGTCCATTGCAGGACGTCGATGAACTGCTTGCGGATGAATGAACCCAGACTCATGTCGGTCTCCTCGAAACGCGTGGTGCGTCAGGTCAGGCAGGCGGCATTGATGATGCCGACGACGAGCGACGCGGTGCCCATCAGGCCGCCCATCGCGACGTTGCGATCCTCGATCGCATGATTCATGCCGGGCATCACGCGCGTCAGCACCGCATAGGTGATCAGTTGCACGATCATCGCGCCGACGGCCCAGATCACGACTTCGCCGAGCGTCGAGTTGTGCGCGATGCTGGATGCGAGCGTCAGGCAGAAACCGATCAATGCGCCGCCGAACGACAGCGTCGCGGCCGCGTTGCCGTCGCGGATCAGCGCCAGTTCGTCGAACGGGGTGACCTTCAGGTACACTGCCGCGAACACGAGAAGCAGCACGAACGCCGACAGTAAATGAACCGCATAAAGATAGGCACTATTCATTCTTTTCCTCGGATTTTGTGCTCGGTTCGCCGCCCCGTCGCCGGCCGGCCCGCACAGGGCCGCCAGACGAAAATCCGCGCCAGTATATCCACATTGCCGAACACTGCACAACGGATGCGCGATGCTGCATAAGCGTGCGCTCGTCCTGTCGATTCTCGTGCTCGCGTCGTGCGGGCTCGGCTACGAACTGATCAGCAGCGCACTGTCGAGCTATCTGCTCGGCGACTCGATCCTGCAGTTCTCGTCGGTGATCGGCTGCTACCTGTTCGCGATGGGGATCGGCTCGTGGCTCGCGAAGTTCGTCGAAGACGACGACGTGCTCGACCGCTTCGTCGACATCGAGCTGCTCGTCGGCCTGCTCGGCGGCGTGTCGGCAGCGCTGCTGTTCGTGGTGTTCGCATGGCTCGCCGCGCCGTTTCGCGCGGCGCTTTACGCACTGGTGCTCGCGCTCGGCCTGCTGATCGGGATGGAGATTCCGCTCGTGATGCGCGCGTTCCAGCAGCGGCGCCAGGCGTTCCGCCATACCGTCAGCGAGGTGCTGACCTTCGACTATCTCGGCTCGCTCGCCGTGTCGCTGATCTTCCCGCTGGTGCTCGCGCCGCGCCTCGGCCTGCTGCGTACGAGCTTCCTGTTCGGTCTCCTGAACGCATTCGTCGCATTGTGGACGACCCACCTGTTCCGCGACGAGATCCGCAACGTGCGCGGCAAGCTGATGCGTGCGTCGCTCGTGATCGGGCTGCTGGTCGCCGGGTTCGCGCTGTCGGATCGCATCACGCACTGGGCCGAACACGGCGTGTACGGCGACGAGACGATCTACTCGGAAACGACGCCGTACCAGCGCATCGTGCTCACGCAGTGGCACGACGACATGCGACTGTACCTGAACGGCAACCTGCAATTCTCGTCGCGCGACGAGCACCGCTATCACGAGGCGCTGATCCATCCGGCGATCGAGGCACTGCCGTGGGCGAAGCGCGTGCTCGTGCTGGGCGGCGGCGACGGCCTCGCGGTGCGCGAACTGCTCAAGCACCGCAACCTCGAGCAGATCACGCTCGTCGATCTCGATCCGGCGATGACGAAGCTGTTCTCGACGTCGGCACCGCTCGTCAAGCTGAACCAGGGTGCGCTGAAGGACCCGCGCGTGCACGTGATCAACGACGACGCGGTGCGCTGGCTCGAATCGAATGCCGACGTGTACGACGCGATCGTCGTCGATTTCCCCGATCCGACCAATTTCGGGCTCGGCCGCCTGTATTCGGTGCCGGTGTTCCGGCTGCTGGCGCGCCACCTGTCGGAGAACGGTTACACGGTGATCCAGTCGACGTCGCCGTATTTCGCGCCGCACGCGTACTGGACCATCATCGCGACGCTGCACGAAGCCGGGCTCAACACGTGGCCGTACCACTGCTACGTGCCGTCGTTCGGCGACTGGGGCTTCGTGATCGCCGGCAAGCGCCGCGACTTCACGGTGCCGACGCATTACTCGGTGCCGACGCGCTGGCTCGATGCGCAAACGGCCGCCGAGATGTTCCACTTCCCGGCCGACATGCCGGCGCTGTCGATGTCGCCGAACGAACTCAACGACCAGCCGCTCGTGCGCCGCTTCGACGACGACTGGAAGCACGTGCTGCGCTGATGGATCGCCGCACGTTCCTCGTCGCGTCGGCAGCCGCGTCGCTCGCCGCATGTGGCCGCACCGGCTGGATCGAGACGACGCCGCAGGTCGGCTACCCCGGCATGCGCGAAGGCCATGCGCTGCGCGACCATGCCACGCTGCCCGCGCCGTCCGGCACGATCGAGACGGATGTCGCGATCCTCGGCGCCGGCGCGGCCGGGCTGTCGTGCGCATGGCAGCTCGCGCGCGCGGGCCATACGCGCTTCACGGTGCTCGCCGGCCCCGAATTCGGCGGCAACGCGGCCGGCGGGCACTTCGGCGACCTCGGCTATCCGAAGGGCGCACACTATCTGCCGCTGCCGTCGCTCGAATCCGCCCATCTGCGCGACATGCTCGCCGATCTCGGCGTGATCGAATCCGCGCCGTTCTCCGTGCGCCCCGTGTACGACGAGCGTGCACTCGTCCACGCACCGGACGAACGCCTGTTCATCGGCGGGCAGTGGCAGGACGGCATCGTGCCGACCACCGGCCTCGACGCCGACGCGCTCGCGCAGCAGGCGCGCTTCTTCGCGTACACGGACGGGCTGCGCACCGCGCGCGGCGCCGACGGCCGCAAGGTGTTCTGCATCCCGATCGCGGAATCGTCGCGCGACCCGCGCTGGCGCGCACTCGACCGGCGTTCGTTCCGCCAGTGGCTGCGCGACGAAGGCTATACCGCGAAGGCGCTGCACTGGTATCTGAACTACTGCTGCCGCGACGATTACGGCGCCGGTTACGAGCATGTCTCCGCCTGGGCCGGCCTGCACTACTTCTCGTCGCGTGGCGGTCATGCGGGCGATGCGAGTGACGGCGCGGTGCTGACCTGGCCCGACGGGCTGCACACGATGGTGACGAAGCTGAGCGATTCGATCACCGCGCGCACCGGCTCGAACGCGTGGTCGCGCGATGGCTTCGCGGTGCGCGCGACCGAACGCGCGGGCGGCGTCGATGTGCTGTGCGCACGCGTCGGCCATGACGGCACGCTGTCGACGTTCACGCTGAAGGCGCGCCGGGTCGTGTGCGCGATGCCGCTGTTCGTCGCGGCGCGCGTGTTTCCGCAGCTTGCCACGTACGGTTTCGAACCCGCGCGCGACCTGCCGCCGCGCGCGCCGTGGCTCGTGTCCAACTTCCTGCTCGACGGCATGCCGGCCGAGGAAGCGGGCGTGCCGCTCGCGTGGGACAACGTCGTCTACGACGGCGCGGGGCTCGGCTACGTCGTGTCGACGCATCAGTTGATCCGGATGTCGCCGCCGACGCGCTCGGTGTTTTCCGCCTATCAGGCATTGAGCACGCAAACGCCGGACGATACGCGCCGCTGGCTCGCGCAGGCGAAGCCCGACGCATTGCGCGAGCAGGCGGCGCTCGACCTGCAGGCCGTGTACGGACGCGAGCTGTGGAAGCATGCGACCGCGCTCGAGATCACCGTGCGCGGCCATGCGATGGCGACGCCCGACGTCGGCTTCCTGAGCCGGCCGGGGCTGCTCGCACTGCGCGATGCCGATGGCCCCGTCGTATTCGCGCATGCCGACCTGTCCGGGTTGTCGCTGTTCGAGGAAGCGTCGTACTGGGGCATGCTGGCGGCGCATCGCGTGCTCGCCTGACAGCCGTCGCGCGTCATTGCGGCGTCGCCGCCACCCGCTATAATCGCGCGACATTCCGACTGCATTGAGCAGGCCGACGGTGGCGCGCCGTTCGACGCGCCGTACGCCCTTCTCGACAACAACAATGACGAACCGAACCCTCCGACGCCTTCCGCTCGTGCGCGCCGCCGCGCGCGTGCTCGCGTGCGCCCCGCTGCTCTGCGCGCCGCTGGCGCTGCACGCGGCCGACGTCGCCACCACGACCGTTACCGAGCCCGCGTCCGGACACTACATCGTCGTCGATACCGGCCATACACCCGCGCATCCGGGCTCCACCGGTGCGAGCGGCCGCGTCGAATACCTGTACAACCTAGATCTGTCCGGCGCGGTCGCCGACAAACTCGCCGCGCACGGCGACCGCGTGCTGCACACGTCGGCGGACGGCCGCGAGATCAAGCTCGATCAGCGCTCGACGCAGGCGCCCGATGCGAACCTGTTCGTGTCGATCCATCACGACTCGATGCAGCAGCAGTTCATCGACGCGGGCCGGCAGCGTGAATTCCGCGGCTTCTCGGTGTTCGTGTCGGAGCGCAATCCTCACTATGCGGAGAGCCTGCGTTGCGCGAAGGCAATCGCCGAGCGGCTGGTCGCGGCCGGCGAACGGCCGTCGCTGTATCACGCGCAGCCGATCCGCGGCGAGAACCGCCCGCTGATCGACCCGCAACTCGGCATCCACCGCTTCGACGATCTCGTCGTGCTGCGCACCGCGCCGATTCCGGCCGTGCTGGTCGAAGCCGGCGTGATCGTCAATCCGGACGAAGAAGCGCGGCTCGCGCGGCGCGAGACGATCCAGCGCCTGTCCGCCGCGATCGCAAGCGGCATCGACGCGTGTACGACGCCCCAATAAACGACGGCATTTCCCGTCGGATTCAACGGTTTTCACCCAGCCAGGAGCCTCACCATGAAGAAAAAGAATCTGCTCGCATCCTGCGCGTTGCTCGCGCTCGCCGTTCCGTTCGCCGGGCACGCAGCCGGTTGCGGAAAGCCGCGCAGCGCGTTCGACCAGGTGTATTGCACGAGCACGCAGTTCTCGCAATCCGATCGCGATCTCAACGACGAATACGGCCGGCTGCGCAAGCAACTGAGCGGCGACCAGCAGGCGACGCTGAAGACCGGCCAGCTCGCGTGGCTGAAACAGCGCGACGCGCAGTGCAGCGAAACGCGCGGCAGCAGCTACCTCGTCGATATCCAGTGCGCGAACGACATGACGCAGTCGCGGCTGTCGTTCCTGCGCGAACGTGAGCGCGAATGCTCGAGCACCGGCTGCGTGACGTCGAAGCTCGGCGAGTAAGGTCGCCACGCGTGCCGTGCCGCGAAGCACGTCGCGGCACGGCACGCTGCTCGAAAGGAACGACGATGCGGCATGAATTCTCCGAAGTCCTCAACGATCTGATCGACTATTTTCTCGTCGGCGATCTTCTGCTGCTGAAACGGTACAAGGACGAACACGGGCTGCCGGACGACGTCGCATCGGCGTTCACGACCGGCGACAGCGGCGACCACGCGGTGCTGGAAGGCATCGTCATTCCGCTGGCTGGCATCGAGAATCATCCGTATACGGTCATCTTCACGCTGGACGACGACACGCCTGAATTGCTGAAAGCAGGCAGTCGTCTGCAGCATCGGCGCGGCGGATACGTATTGCGCGTCGAGCATCGTGCGGTGATGCTCTACACGTGGCGCATTCTCGAACGTTTCACCGACGACACGGTGAATGCGCTGCTTGCGCGCTATCGCGAACCGGGCCGGCCCGTCATTGAAGTCGACAACGGCTGGTACGACGTCGAGATCCTCGGCGGAGAAATCGCACGCGACGGCTGGTTCGAACCCGCGTTCGAGTTCGTGCTGAAGAAAACCGATGCACCGGGCGACGCATCGCACGTGGACATCCACTACCGTTTCGCCATCGAAGGTAGTCTGGGTCCGGCAGCGTGAATCCGGCGGGCAGCAGCGCGGCATACGGCAACCGGCCACACGGGAGGCACATGGCACCGAACACGACGACGATCGACATCCGTGCAGCCACTTCTGCCGATGCACCGGCCATCGCCAGCATCCACGTCGCGTCGTGGCAAGCCACTTACACGGGCATCATGCCGGCGCAGTTCCTCGCCGACCTGTCGGTCGAAAAACGCACGGCCGCGTGGCGCGAGACGCTCGACGCGGGACGACCGCACGTCGCGCTCGCCTTCGCGAACCACGCACCGACCGGCTGGATCGCGTACGGGCCGACGCGCGACGCCGACAAGGACGGTGCGTGGGGCGAAATCGAAGCGATCTATCTGCACCCGTCGCATTGCGGGCAAGGGATCGGCGCGCGGCTGGTCGACCATGCATGCCGAGCGCTGCACGACGCGGGTCATGCGTCGGTGTCGCTGTGGGTGCTCGCCAAAAACCGTCGAGCGAGGATGTTCTACGAACGCGAAGGTTTCGTCGCCGAAGCCGACATCAAGACCTTCGAGATCGACGGTACGCCGATCGAGGAAGTGCGGTACTGGCGCGCCCTACCGAAGCGGTCTCGATGACGGCAGCGCCTCCTCCGTCGCCAATCGTTGCTGCATCAGCTGCAGCAACGCGCGAATCTTCGCGTTGACCGAATTCCGGCTCGCGTAAGCGGCATGCAGCTGCAGCGGCGCCGGCGCCATCTCCAGCGGCACGCGCACCAGCCGCCCTTCGGCAAGCTCCACCGCGCACGCGCGTTCGACCAGAATCGCGAAGCCGATCCCGTTCACCGCCGCGAGGCCCGCCATCTCGCCGCTATTGACGCGATATCGGCTCGCCACCGGAATCTTGTGAATCCGTCCGTCGCGATCGGCGAATTGCCACGGCTGCCCTTTCAGCGTGCTCAACGTCGTGATGCACGGCAACTGCTTGAGCTGCTCCGTCAGGCCTGGCATCCCGACCCGCGCGACCAGTGACGGCGCGGCCACGACGACGCTCGGCAAACTCACGAGCGGCCTGACGACGAACGCGCTGTCGTCCAGCTTGCCGCGATTGACGATGATCGACAGGTCGATATCGTCGCGCAGCGTCGACACGCCAGCGAGGCTGGTGTCGCAGTCGATCTCGACACGCGGATGGTGGCTCGCGAATTCCGCGACGATCGGCCCCAGCATGCGCGGCCCGATTTCGCCCGGGACGCAAAGCTTCAGCACGCCGCGCAATTCCGTTTGCTGCGACGTCAGCTCGCATTCGGCCTGCGTCAGCGCGTCGAGCATCGGCCGCGCACGCTCGTGCAGCAGCCGCCCGGCCTCGGTCATCCGCAGGTGGCGCGTGCTGCGCTCGAGCAAACGCACGCCGAGCCGCGACTCCAGTTGCGCCACATAACGGCTCACGTTGGAACCCGGCAGCGCGAGCACGCGCGCGGCGCCGGCAAAGCTGCCTTCATCGACGACCGTCACGAACACACGCACCGCATTCAGATCCAGCTTGCTACGCATCATTATCCCGTTCGAGGTATCAAAGCCTGCCGATTTCCATGGCTTATCCCGCCAGAGACCATAATTTACGATGCTCATCCCGTCAATGCGACGCCCGGGCACGCACCCGCGGCCAGCGTTCGCACGACACAGGCAAGGAGCGTCATGAACATTGCAATCCTGGGCGCCGGCGTGGCCGGCATGAGCACCGCACTCGCGCTCGCCGGGCGCGGCCACGAGATCCGGCTGTACGAACGCAGGCCGGCGGAATCGACGATGGGCGCAGGCGTGGTGCTGTGGCCGAATGCCGGCTTCGTCCTCACCCAGCTCGGCGTGCTGCCGGACATCGTCGAGGCCGGCGGCCGCCTGCATGCGATGCGGCGCATCGACCGGCACGGCACCCTGCTCAAGGCCACCGAGATCGGCGCGCTCGACCACCGGATGGGCTTCCCGACGGTGTCGATCCTGCGGCGCGACCTGCAGGCCGTGCTGACCCGGCACCTCGCCGCGCGCGGCATCGAGGTCCACTTCGGCCACGGCGCAACGGCCATCGATACCGGCGCGGACGGTCGCGCCGTCGTTCGCTTCGACAACGGCACGACGATCGCCCCCGATCTCGTGATCGGCGCGGACGGCCGCATGAACTCCGTCGCGCGACGTCATGTGGTCGGCGACAATACACCCGTCTATCAGGGCTTCGTCAACTGGATCGGCATCGCGCAAAGCAATGCGCCGCTGGTCGACGAAGTGTCGATATTCGATTACTGGGGCACGCGCGAACGCTTCGGCATCGTCGCACTGGACCGGCATCGCGTGTACTGGGCGGCGGCATGGCCGGAAGCCGACGGGTGCGATGCGGCGGAAGACGATCCGCACGGGATGCTGGAACGGCGCTTCGCGCCGTGGCCGGCGCCCATCACGGACGTGATACGTGCGACGCCAGCGGACACGCTCACGAAGATCCGCGTGCACGATCTGGACCCGGTCGACGTATGGCACCGCGGCAACGTACTGCTGATCGGCGACGCCGCGCACGCGCCGCTCCCGACCTCCGGACAAGGCGCCTGTCAGGCGCTCGAAGATGCGTGGCATCTTGCCCGGTGCCTCGACGAATACGATTCAGCCAACGGCGGCGCTCTCGATGCAGCGCTTGCGGCGTTCACGCTGCGGCGCAGCGGGAAAACCGCCTCGATCACCGAGCGTGCGCGTGAATTCGCGCACCTGTTATTCAGCGACGACGTGAGCGACAGCGCCCGACAACGGATCGATCCGGTCGCCGAAATCGAAGCGCTGACGAACGCGTGGGGCGCGCACCTGCCGATGGAACAGGCGCGCGGACGATAAGCCGTGCGGACGGCGGCATCGGCTCACAGAAACCACCGATACTCCCGCGCGCCGATCTCGTTGCGAAAATCCAGCTCCTCCTGCCGCTTGTTCTCGCAATACACCATCACGAATTCGCTGCCGAGCCCGTCGCGCACGGCCGGATGATCCTGCATCGCGGCGACCGCCGACAGCATCTCCTTCGGAAAATCGATGCCGCTGCCGCGATCGTCGTTGAGCGGCGCGATCGGTTCGCTCTTGGCATCGAGCCCGTGCTCCATCCCCGACAGAATTGCCGCGAGCACCAGGTACGGGTTCGCATCGGCGCTCGCGAGCCGGTGCTCGATCCGCAGGTTGCGCGCATCCGACTCGGGAATGCGGATGCACGCGTCGCGATCCTCGAAACCCCAGCTCGCGCGGCTCGCCGCGTTCACCATCGACCCGTAGCGGCGGAACGCATTGTGATTCGGCGCGAACACGGGCATGCAATGCGGCAGCAGCGCGAGGCAGCCGGCCACCGCATGCCGCAGCGGCCGCTGATCGTCCGCCGCAAGCAGGTTGTTCCCGGCATCGTCGTACAGGCTCACGTGCACGTGCATCCCGCTGCCCGGCGCATGCAGGTACGGCTTGCCCATGAAGCTCGCGCGATAGCCGTGCTGCAGCGCGACGCCGCGCGTGCTGCGGCAGAACATCGCCGACCAGTCGGCCGCGCGCAGCCCGTCGTCGCAATGGCCGAAATTGATCTCGAACTGGCCGGGCCCGAGCTCGGCCGTGATCACGGTCGCGTCGATCCCCTGCGCGCATGCGACGTCGACCATCTCGTGCAGCACGTCGGAGAAACGCGACAGCCGCTCGATATGCATGTTCGGCTGATCGTCGCGATCGTCGGACAGGCGGTCGCGCGGATACTTCGGCATCCCCTCCTCGAGCTGCGCGGCGAACAGGTAGAACTCGAGCTCGAACGCGACGACCGGCCGGATGCCGCGCCGCGCGAGCCGCTTCAGCACCCGCGCGAGCACCTCGCGCGGCTCGAACTCGACCGGTGAATCGGTGCCATCGGTCGTGATCAGCATCTGGCCGAGCGGCTGCTTCTCCCAGGTCACCGGCTTCAGCGTGCCGGGAATCAGCCGGCGCACGGCGTCCGGGTCGCCGTCGTTGAAACAGTAGTCGCCGATCTTGTAGAGGCCGCCCTGCGTGCCGAGCAGGATGCAGTTCTGCGGCAGCTTCAGCAGCGAACCCGCCGCGACCTTTTCGAGCGCATCGATCGGATAGCGCTTGCCGTAGAAGTGCCCGGGCAGGTCGAGGCAGATCAGGTCGACATAACGGATCTCGGGGTGCGCCTGCCGGAATGCGCGGACTTCACTGACCAGCGCGGGAACGACGTCAGCCATGTCTCATCCTTTCCATGTCTTGTATGGCGGTGCCGCGGCGCGGCGAACCGGATTCATGCGACGCACGGGGCAACGCATGCCGCATGTCGATCAGTAGTGCAAACAGGCTACGTGACGAGGCGACCAGCACTTCAGCCCGCCCCGCCGACCACTCAACTCAGGTGAATACCCAAATCACGCGCGTCGGCGCATCAGTCAGGTTCGCGTAACGGAAGCGCTTGTGCGCGGGAAGCTGGAATGCATCGTTCGGACCGAGCGTGACCGGCGTGTCGTCGCCGTCGATCCAGATCGTCAGTTCTCCTTCGAGCACGAAGCCGCCCTGCTCGTCGCTGTCGTCGACCGGCCGCTCTCCGCTGCTGGCGCCCGGCTCGAGATGGCTTTCGAGGATCGAGAAGCGCGCACGCATGTTCGGCGACACGAGGATGTCGGTAATGCCGGCCGCGTAATACACGGTGCGCCGCTCGTCGGGCCGCGTGACCCACCGCACGCTGCGCGGCTTGCTCAGGCTGTAGAAATACGTGGTCGGCACGCCGAGCGCCTCGCCGATCGCGGTGAGATCCGCGACCGTCGGGCGCGACAGCCCGCGCTCGACCTGCGACAGAAAGCCGACCGAGCGGCCGATCCGTTCGGCGAGATCGTTCAGCGTGACCTTGCGATGCTTGCGCAGGTCGCGGATCAGAATCGCCAGACTTTCTATCTCTTCCTGTTCATTCATGATGTGATGGATTCCGATGCAATCAGACGGTATCGCGCAGACGGTACCAGGCCTTGCCGATCGCTTCGAGCGGCGCGGCCAGCCGGTCGCCGCCGGGAAAGCGCGGGTTGCGGATGCGCTGGTACTGCGCGAGCAGGCGTGCGTCGCCGAGCACGGCGTCGGCCACCGCACGCGCGCCGGCGAGCGTCGGCAGCACGCCGTGCCCCGAAAAGCCCTGCAGCCAGAAGCGCTGTCCGTGGCGGCCGATGTCCGGCGTGCGGCGCATGCTGATGTCGATGTGACCGCCCCACGCGTAATCGAGCGGCACGCCGGCCAGTTGCGGAAACACGCGTTCGAGGTGCGGGCGCGTCGCCGCCGCGATATCGGCCGGGATGCCGCCGAGATACGTGCAGCCGCCGCCGAACAGCAGCCGGTTGTCGGGGCTCAGGCGGAAGTAGTCGGGCACGAACTGGTTGTCGATCACGCAACTGTTGCGCGGCAGCAGCGCATGCGCGACGTCGGCCGCGAGCGGCGCGGTTGCAACCTGATATGTGCCGACCGGCAGCAGCCGGCGCGCGAGGTCGCGGTCGAGCCGGTCGACGTACGCATTGCAGGCGAGCACCAGCACGTCCGCGCGCACTTCGCCACGCGCCGTGCGGGCGACGTAGCCGCTGGCCGTCTCGCGCCAGTCGAGCACGCGGCTCCGTTCGAAGATGCGGCCGCCCGCGCGCTCGATCGTCCGTGCGAGGCCGAGCGCGAGCTTCAGCGGGTTCAGGTGGCCGGCCTCCGGATCGTGGAGCGCCGCGAGATAGCGCGTGCCGCCGATCCATTCGGGCATCTCGTCGCGCTCGATCATGCGCAGCCGATCATAGCCCCAGCGTTCGGCCGCCTCGTCGCGCGCGTGCGCCAGCATCGCGACGCGCCGCGGCCGCACCGCGGCCCACAGGCTGCCGGGCCGGTAGTCGATGTCGAAACCGTGCCGCGCCGGCAGTTCGCGCACTTCGGCCGCCGCCCAGCGCATGCTGTCCCACAGCAGGCGTGCGCCGTCGCGGCCGAGCGCATCCTCGAGCGGCTGCATGTCGCACGACCAGCCGAGCAGCGCCTGTCCGCCGTTGCGGCCCGATGCGGCCCACGCGACGCGGCTCGCTTCGAGCATGACGACGCGCTTGCCGGCCAGCGCGAGCCGCAGCGCCGTATGCAGCCCGCTGAAGCCCGCGCCGACGACCAGCACGTCGGCATCGACGCGCTCGTCCAGCGCCGGCCGATGCGGGATCGGCGCCGGGTAGGTGCCAGCGTAGTAGCTGGCGACGTGACGGTCGGACTGCACGAACATGCGGACTCCCGTGAAAATTACGCCGAGAAATTTCATGAAAAACTAGCATGACAATTTCACGCGGGCAAGCGGGAGGATCGACGCCCGTGTCGTCATTGAAATGAAAGGCACACCAATTGCACATGCAGCCCCGGGTCGCCCCGTCACCGTCCGTGTCTTTTACCGTGTGCGGTCGCGGCCGATAATGAATCCATGCACGTTCTCCCTCGCGGCCGGCTTCCCGGCGCGCACTGCCAAAGCCGCGAGGGCCAACCCACCGCGCATCGACACAAGGAGGCACCGCGGCATGACCACGCCATTCAGGCTGGGCGACCACGTCCGCTGGAATTCCGAAGCCGGCTACGTGACCGGCACGATCATCGCGATCCACACCGCCGACTTCGACTACAAGGGGCATCGCCATCGCCATCGCGCGTCGCCCGACGATCCGCAGTACGAGATCAAGAGCGACCGGACCGACCACGTCGCCGCGCATCGCGGCCGCGTACTCGAACGCATCGCCGGCAAGGACGACGCATGACGCTCCCGTTCTACACGATCGGCCATTCGAACCGCACGCTCGACGAATTCGTCGACCTGCTCGATGCGGTCGAGATCACGCTGCTCGCGGATATCCGCAAGATGACGCGTTCGCGCACCAATCCGCAATTCAACGAAGCGACGTTGCCGGACGCGCTCGCCGCCGCCGACATCGCGTACGAACACATCGCCGAACTCGGCGGCCTGCGCGGCAAGTCGCACGGCGTACCCGACGACGTCAACGATTTCTGGACGAACCGCAGCTTTCACCGCTACGCGGATTACGCGCTGTCGCCGGCGTTTCATGCGGGCCTCGACCAACTGATCGCCCAGGGGCACGAGCAGCGCTGCGCGATCATGTGTTCGGAAGCCGTGTGGTGGCGCTGCCACCGGCGTATCGTGTCCGACTACCTGATCGCGCGCGGCGAAACGGTGCTGCACATCATGGGCCGCAACCGCGTGGAGCTCGCGCGGCTGACGGCCGGCGCGGTGGTCCGGGACGACGGCACGATCGTCTATCCGAATGTCGACGACGACCACGACGACGCCGCACCGGCCAAAGGTGCCCAACCGGACGCGTGACGTCACGCACCCGCGTGCGCACCGGCTTCCGGCGGCCGCGATCCTGCATTACCATCGTGCGACCGTCATGCCTACGCTCGTCCGGCAAGCGGGCTCCCCCACCTCTTCCGTTGCGCACCAATGCTCGCTCTCGTCATCATCGCCGGCCTGTGGGCCGGCCTGCAGAACGCCCTCGCGGGTGGCGGTTCGTTCGTCACGCTGCCCGCACTGATCGTGTCGGGGATGTCGCCGCTCGCGGCCAACATCACGTCGACGGTCGCCCTGTTCCCCGGCCAGGTGACGACGGGCTGGGCGAGCCGCAACATGGTGAGCGGCGTGGGCAGGCTGCCGTTTCGCGCCCTGTTCGCGATCAGCGTGGCCGGCGGCGCGCTCGGCGGCCTGCTGCTGCTGAAAACGCCGTCGTCGATCTTCTCGCATCTGGTGCCGTGGCTCGTGCTGTTCGCGACGATCGTGTTCGCGTGGGGCAGTTTCTTCCGCAAGCCGGGTGCCGGCGCGCAACATCTCGGCCCGGTCGCGGCCGGGGTCTCGCAGTTCCTGATCGCGATCTACGGCGGCTACTTCGGCGGCGGCATCGGGTTCCTGATGATGGCCGCACTGACGATGGCCGGCCTGCCGCCGCGTCACGCGATGTCGACCAAGAACGCGCTCGCGGGCGTGATGAACGCGTCGGCGGTCGTGCTGTTCGTCACCTCGCCGCACCTGCACTGGCGCGCGGCGATCGCACTCGGCGGCGGCGCAATCGTCGGCGGCCTGCTCGGCGCGTGGGCGCTGCATCGCGTGAACGAACGCGTGCTGCGCATCGCGATCGTCTGCATCGGCGCGCTGCTGACCATCGGGTTGTTCGTCAAACCGATCTGAGCCCACGCTCATCCTGCCGCGACCGCGGCAATTGATGAGCAAACCGCAAGACGTCTTTCGCATATCTCGTTTGCCGTCGCGGCCACGTCCGACCACAATCCGGGTTGTCGCGATCATCGCCCTCTCGCGGGCACCGACCGGCACACCGTGGCCGCCATCCCGATTCACCGCCGGCGGCCCGCACATCGCGTCACACACGCTCCCTCGACATCGGCGCCCCCGCAGCGGCGGAACGCCTGCCGCCGTGCCGCCCGATACGTTCCCGGCCAACAATAACTAGAGGTAGGAGATGCAGGACAACACGTTGAGGCAGAGCCTCAAGCAACGGCACATCACGATGATCGCGCTCGGCGGCGTGATCGGCGCGGGCCTGTTCGTCGGCTCCGGCGCGATCATCGCAACGGCCGGCCCCGCGGCAATCCTGTCGTACCTGATCGGCGGCGTGATCGTCACGCTGGTCATGTTCATGCTCGGCGAAATGGCGTCCCGCAATCCCGACAGCGGCTCGTTCTCCACGTACGCGAGCAGCTACCTCGGCGAATGGGCCGGCTTCGCGGTCGGCTGGCTGTACTGGTTCAAGTCGATGATGACGATCACCGTCGAAGCGATCCTGCTCGGCGCGATCCTCCACGATTTCCTGCCGTGGCTGCCGGTCTGGGGCGGCGCGCTGTTCATGCTGGTCACGCTGATCGCGAGCAACGCGTACTCGGTGCGCTCGTTCGGCGAAGCCGAATACTGGCTGTCGTTCGCGAAGGTCGCGACGATCATCGTGTTCATGGCGCTCGGCGCGTCGATCCTGCTCGGCTTCCAGCCGCGCATTCCCGCACCGGGGCTCGTGAACCTGACCGATCACGGCGGCTTCATGCCGAACGGCATCTCGCCCGTGCTCGCCGGCGTGATGGTCGTGATCTTCTCGCTCGGCGGCAGCGAGATCGCGGCGGTGGCCGCGGGCGAATCGGAAAACCCGAGCAGGAACGTGATCCGCGCGATCAAGAGCGTGATCGTGCGCGTGATGGTGTTCTACGTCGGCTCGGTGTCGATCCTGATCCTGTGCATGCCGTGGACCGACAAGGCCAACCTGAAATCGCCGTACGTGTCGCTGTTCGGCATGGCGGGCTTCACGGGCGCCGCCGTCGCGATGAAGATCGTGCTGTTCGTGTCGTTCATGTCGGTGATGAACTCGTTCCTGTTCTCGAACTCGCGCATGCTGTTCTCGCTGAGCCAGCGCGGCCACGCGCCGGCGATGTTCGGCCGCACCAACGCGAAGGGCGTGCCGATGAACGCGCTCGTGCTGTGCCTCGCCATCTGCGTGTCGATCCTGGGCATTCACTTCGTGAGCGGCGGCGATCTGTTCCTGATGCTCGCGAAGAGCAGCGGCGCGTTCGTGATGATCGTGTGGATCTTCATCGTCGTCGCGCATTTCGCGATGCGTCGGCAGACGAAGCACGAGCAACGCGACCCGACGGCGTTCCGCGCGTGGTTCTATCCGGTGTCGAACTGGGTCGCGCTGCTGGCGCTGGTGGCCGTGCTGGGGTCGCAGGCGTTCAACCCGGATTCGCGCTTCCAGTTCTGGTTCACGGTCCTGACGGCGCTCGCGATCGTCGCGGCGTACTTCCTGCGGCGCAGGCAACCGTCGTTCGGGCAGGCCGCCGGCGCGAAGAGTCGTTGACCGCCGGCAGGCCGACCGGCGTGCGCGTTCCGTTCAGCCGAACGGCCGCACGCCGATCAGCGGGCCGTGCAAGAACCGCGCGAACACGGCCCACGCGACGAGTCCAGCCACGACAGTCGCGACGTCGCCGGCCAGCCCGCCGGCCGGATAGCGGACACCGTCGCGGCGATCCCTCGCACGCGACACGACGAAATCGACGATCGACCACACGAAGAACGCGCCGAACAGCACGACCGCGTGCACGGTGCCGTTCACGAGCAGGTGCGCGACCGCCCAGACCATCGTGCCGGCCAGCATAGGATGCCCGACGAGCGTCTTGATCCGGTTGCGCGGCACATACGACGCGGCGATCAGCACGAACGCGACCGCGGTCAGCATGCCCGTCAGGTGGCGCACGCCGACCGGCGACACCCACAGCAGCGTCGCGCCCGCGCGGGCGATCCCGTACCCCCAGATGATCAGCACGAAGCCGACGATCGACGCGATCGCGTAACCGCCCTTCCAGCCCTTCTCGCCGATCCGCTCGATCGTCGCGGACCGCCAGCCGTCGGCGACGATCCGGATCGAGTGCACACCGAGGAAGATCGCTAAACCGAGAATCAGGACGAGCATCGGCTGTCTCCGTCTGGAATGATGAGTGGGGAAGCGTGCCGCGCGGCGTACGGTGCGCCGTTCGCGGGGCCGGCGACGAGGCCGGCGCGGGTCGCGCGAGGCACGGGCGCAACCCGCGCCGATCATAAACGCCGGCGGCGCGGTTGTGAAGCATGCAGGACGTGCGGGGCGTCAAGCTCGATGCGTTCGGGCGCCGGATCGTGCGCGCGAGTCGGCCGCGCAGCGTACGGGTCGGGAGCGACAGGCGAGTCGGAAAGTAAGGAAAGCGAAAATCGCGAGGTCGTCGCTCCTCGTGATGGGGACTACGTCTGCTTACGCTTCGCCACGCGTTTCGGTGCCGGTGCGGGCGATGATTTCGATGCCGGTTTCGGTTTCTGCGCCGACGCCGGTTTCGATGTGGATTTCGCCGCCTGCTTCGTTTTCTGGGCCGACGCGGGTTTCGTTGCCGGTTTTGTTGCAGGCTTCGTCGCCGGTTTCGATAGGGGTTTCGTTGCCGGTTTCGTTGCCGGGTTCGTTGACGATTTCGACGCCGGTTTCGGCGCAGCCTTCACTGCAGTTTTCGGCGCGGCTTTCGGCCCCGCCCCAGATACCGTCTTCGACGCCGCCCTCGCCTTGCGCTTCGGCGGCCCGGCCAGCAGCGCCGCGCGATACGCGCTGCGACACCAGTCGAACAGCGCACCCGCGTCCTCGAGCACGTCGGCCGGCGTTTCGTAATAGCCCTCGAGCGAGACGGTGCGCGTAGGCCGCGCATACGAGAACGGCCCCATCCCGGCCGCGACGAACGCCGGCCGGTTCACATCGTCGACCCGCAGGAACAGCGACCCGCGCGACATGAAGCCGAACATCACGCCGTCGAGCCGCAACGCCGCGCCGCTGAAGAACCGTGCAACGGCGACCGTACCCAGCGGCGCAAGCTGATACGCGATTTCCTCGCCGTGCGCCTTCTCCGCCTGCCAGCTCATGCGGATGCCTCGCAGCGTCGCGTCCACGCATCGAGCTCGGCCGCGTCGAAACCGACGGCCGCCGCGCTCTCGCGAATCTGCCGCCACGTCGTACGGTCGACCGGAATACCCGACGTGCCGCGCGCGGCACGGCTCGCCTCTTCCGGTTCGCCGGGCACCTGCACCGGGGTATCGCCGGCCTGCGGCGATGCCTTCGCCCACGCGACGAACGCATCGGCTTCGCATTCGGCGTCGGCCGCGTCGAACGCTTTCGGATCGATCAGCACCGACAGCATCCCGTTGACGATCGCGCTCGTCTTCTGCAGCGTATCGCCGTAGGTCGTATGCCCGCCCACCAGCGCGCCGCCGAAGATCTCGCACATCGCCGCGAGCGCATACCCCTTGTGCAGCCCGAACGGCAGCAACGCGCCGAACGGCTGCTCGTGCATCACGGCCGGATCGTCGGTCGGCTGGCCGCGATGGTCGATCAGCGACCCGGCCGGCACGCGCTTGCCCTGGTTGTACGCGACCCGCGTCTTGCCGTACGCGATCGCGCTCGTCGCGAAATCGAGCAGCAGCGGCGGCTTGCCCGCGCGCGGATACGCGGCGCAGAACGGGTTCGTGCCGAAACGCGGATCGGTGCCGTGCAGCGGCGCGACCAGCAGGTCGCCCGGCACGTTGACGAAATGGAACGACACGAGCCCCGCGTGCGCGCACTGCTCGGCCCAGTGCCCGATGCGGCCGAGGTGATGGACGTCGCGCAGCCCGATCGCGCAGATCCCCATGCGCCGCGCGCGCTCGATCCCTTCGACCATCGCCTCGAACGCGATCACCTGGCCGAAGCCGCGCCCGCCGTCGATCGTCAGCACCGCGCCGCCATCGCGAACGATCGACGCGTGCCCGTTCAGCTGCAACTGCCCTTCCCGCCACGACGCGACGTAATTCGGGATCATCCCGATCCCGTGCGAATCGTGGCCCGCGAGATTCGCGCCGACCAGGTGATCGGCGACGAGCGTCGCTTCGCGCGGGTTACTGCCGGCCCGTTCCCAGAGTGCCGCGACGAACGCATGCAGCGGTTCGGCGCGCATGCGCAGCGGTGCGGTATCGGGCGTCGGCAGTGCGGTCATCGGCAACACTCCATCCAGTCGGTTCGGGTCGGGCAATCGGTACGTCCGATGCTGCGACGATCAGCGCGCGGTCGCGATCACGTCGGCCACCGCCGCCGTGAGCTTCTTCGCGTACGGCACGTGCAGGAACTCGTTCGGGCCGTGCGCGTTCGACTTCGGCCCGAGCACGCCGCACACCATGAATTGCGCGGCGGGAAAGCCTTCCTGAAGCACGTTCATCAGCGGGATCGTGCCGCCGAGGCCCATGTACGCGCAGTCGGCGCCGAAGTGGCGGCGCGATGCGGCGTCGAGCGACGACGCAAGCCACGGCGCGAGATCCGGCGCGCTCCAGCCCGTCGCGGCGCCGGCGTCCGGCTTGAACGTGACCTTCGCGTTGTACGGCGGATCGAGTTCGAGCAATTCCTTCAGCTGCTGCACCGCCTGCGCGGCGTCGACGAGCGGCGGCAGCCGCAGCGACAGCTTGAACGCGGTACGCGGACGCAGCACGTTGCCCGCATCGGCGAGCGCCGGCATGCCGGCCGCGCCGGTGACCGACAACGACGGACGCCACGTCGAATTCAGCAGCGCCTCGCGCGGGTCGGTCGTGGTCGGCAGCACGGGCTTGCCGTCCTGGCCGCACGCCCAGGGCAGCCCCTTCCATACCGTGTCGCCGAGGATCGCGGCGGCGGCCTCGGCTTCGCGCACGCGGCTCGACGGAATCTCGCAATGGAACGCGCCCGGCAGCAGGTTGCCGTTCTTCGCGTCCTCGAGGCGCTCGAACAACTGGCGCATCACGCGGAAGCTCGACGGCGCGATGCCGCCGTACACGCCCGAGTGGATGCCCTCTTCCAGCACCTCGACCTGCAGGTCGCCGGACACCAGGCCGCGCAGCGACGTGGTGAGCCACATCTGGTCATAGTTGCCGGCGCCCGAATCGAGGCACACGACGAGCGAGACCTGCCCGAGCCGGTCGCGCAACGCGTCGACGTACGGCAGCAGGTCGTAGCTGCCCGACTCCTCGCAGGTCTCGATCAGGCCGACGCAGCGCGGCCGCTCGATGCCCTGCTCGTCGAGCGCGCCGAGCGCCGCGAGGCTCGCGTAGATCGCATAGCCGTCGTCCGCGCCGCCGCGGCCGTACAGCTTGCCGTTCTCGAACTTCGGCGTCCACGGGCCGAGGTCCGCGCGCCAGCCGTCGAATTCGGGCTGCTTGTCGAGGTGGCCATACAGCAGGATCGTGTCGGTGCTGCCCGAGCGCGTGGCCGGCGACTCGAAGAAGATCACCGGCGTGCGGCCCGGCAGGCGCACGATTTCGAGCTTCAGGCCCTTCACGGGTTGCCGCTCGGCCCACTGCGCGGCGTCGGTGACGACGCGCTCGAGATAGCCGCGCTTGGCCCAGTCGGGGTCGAATGCGGGGCTCTTCGCGGGGATCGCGATGTAGTCGGTCAGCGCATGGAGGATTTCATCGTTCCACTTGCGCTCGATGAAGGTAACGAGCTTGTCATGGTCGAGGACGGGGGTAGTGTCGACGGAAGTCATGGTGGGGTGCCTGGATCGGGCTGACGAAAACCCAGATCATACGCCGATGCTCCCCTGCCGGCGCCCCGCCTGGCCGTTCAGCCAGCGTTCGGAAACGCGTCGCGCAGCCCGGCCGCGCAGGCGAGCGCGTCGCGCCACAGCCGTCGCGTGAGCTCACCCGCATCCTCTTCGCGCGCGAGCGCCGCGGCCTCGCCCGACCACAGCAGCGAGAAATCGTCGCGGCCCTGCCGCTCGAACGCGCCGCGCAGCGGATCGACCGCGGCCGTCGCGAGCGGAAACGCGGGCGCGAGCGCACTCATCGGCCCCTGTTCCCGCATGAAGCGCGTCAACAGCCCGCGCGCGGGGCGGCCCGTGTACAGGTTGGTGATGCGCGTACCGTCGTCGCGGGCGGCGCGCACGGCCGCACGATGCTGGGCCGAACGACCGGCCTGCGGCGTCAGCAAATAGCCGGTGCCGATCTGCACCGCGCTCGCGCCGAGCGCGAACGCGGCCGCGATGCCGCGCCCGTCGGCGATCGCACCGGCCGCGATCACCGGCGCGCGTACGGCATCGACGATCTGCGGCAGCAACGCGAACAGGCCCGGCTGCGCGTGGATATCGTCGGTCAGGAACATCCCGCGATGGCCGCCGGCCTCCGCCCCCTGTGCGACGATCGCGTCGACGCCGCGCGCATCGAGCCAGCGCGCCTCCTCGACGGTCGTCGCGGACGACACCACCTGCGCGCCCGTGCGGCGCACACGGTCGAGCAGCGTGTCGTGCGGCAGTCCGAAGTGGAAGCTCACGACGGCCGGCCGCAGTTCCTCGACGACCGCGCACATCGCATCGTCGAACGGCGCGCGGCCGGGGCCGCCTTTCACGTCGGCCGGGTCGAGCCCGGCTTCCGCGTAGTAGCCGGCGAGCGCCGCGCGCCAGCGCGCATCGACCTCGGCATCGGGCGCGGGCGGCGCGTGGCAGAAGAAATTCACGTTGAACGGCGCGGCCGTGCGCGCACGGATCGCCGCGATCTCGTCGCGCAACTGCTGCGGGCCGAGCGCCGCGCACGCGAGCGAACCGAGCCCGCCGGCTTCGCACACGGCGATCGCGAGCGGGCTCAGCGAGCCGACCATCGGGGCCTGGATCAACGGCAAACGGGAAGGCAGCATCGTCATCGGAATCCCTTTTAGTATGAGTGGCCCTCGCCACATCGGTGGTGCTTTTCATCGTCGCGCACGAGCGGCCGCACCGAGCGCGCCCGCTACGTGCCGCCGCGATCCATCCCGCGCCGGTACGCGGCCGGGCTCGTCGCCGCGACGCGCCGGAAATGCCGGCGCAGCGATTCCTCGGAACCGAACCCCGCGCGCGCCGCGACCTGCGCAAGCGACAACGCGGGCTGGGCTTCGAGCATGTCCTTCGCGACGTTCACGCGTTCGCGGATCAGCCACGCGAGCGGCGACATCCCCGTCGCATCCGCGAACTGCCGTTGCAGCGTGCGCGTGCTCATCGCGGCCTGCGCGGCCAGCGACGCGAGCGTGTGCGGCTCGGCCGCATGCGCGCGCATCCAGTCGATCAGCTTCGCGAGCCGGTCGGTGCCGCCCGGTGCGACCGGACGCGGCACGAACTGCGCCTGTCCGCCGTCGCGATGCGGCGGCAGCACGAGGCGCTGCGCGACGCGGTTGGCGATCGCGCCGCCATGATCGCGGCGCACCAGATGCAGCAGCATGTCGAGCCCCGCCGCCGAGCCGGCCGACGTGACGATCTGCCCTTCGTCGACGTACAGCGCATCGGGATTCACGCGCAGCGCCGGATAACGCGCCTGCAGACGTTCCGCATACCGCCAGTGCGTCGTCACGGTAAGGCCGTCGAGCACGCCGGCCGCCGCCAGCACGAACACGCCCGAACAGATCGAGCAGAGCCGCGCGCCGCGCCGGTGCGCGGCCCGCAGCTTCTTCAGCAGCGGCTCGGGCGGCAGTTCGTCCGGATCGCGCCAGCCGGGAATCACGATGGTGTCCGCGCGATCGAGCGTCGCGAGCCGGTAAGGCGCGGCAACGGTAATGCCGCCCGCCGCGCGCACGGGCCCCGGCTCGCTCGCGCAGACCGCGAAGCGATACCAGTCGACGCCGAGTTCCGGACGCTCGAGCGCGAACAGTTCGACCACGCAGCCGAATTCGAACGTGCAGAGGCGATCGTAGGCGAGCGCGACGACGAGATGATTGTGCATGGCGCGATGTTACCGGAACTTGTCGATCGCGCCACTGCCGCGAAACGGGCCGAACCGCGATACTGCCCCTCATTGCGGCGCGTCCCGTGCCCGCTCAACCAGGAGAGCCCGACCATGTCCCATGTCACCGACGTCCCCGCCGCCGACAACGCCGCCGCCCTCGCGCATTTCGAGGCCTCGCTGCGCTTCGAGACCGATTGCTGGGACGTGCACGACGCCTTCGCGTCCGGCACGCCCGATTTCGTGCTGCTCGACGTGCGCGGCCCCGACCAGTTCGCCGCCGGCCACGTGCCCGGCGCGCGCAACCTGCCGCGCCGCAAGATCATCGAAAGCAAGCTCGCCGGTTATCCGGCCGATACGCTGTTCGTCGTCTACTGCGCGGGGCCGCACTGCAACGGCGCCGCGCGCGCGGCGATCCAGTTGGCGCGCCTCGGCCGCCCGGTCAAGCTGATGATCGGCGGCGTGACGGGCTGGCTCGACGAAGGTTTCGCGCTGAGCAACGACGTGCAGCCGGTGGACGCCGAAGCCGCCTGATCGTCACCAAAAGCGCAACAATCAATTGCCGGCACACAAACGGAAAAAGCGCGACAATCAGCCTCATTGCAGTTCGGACGGAGCAGCACCATGCATGATGCAGTCCTGATTCAAGTGGCCGGTTCAGTCGCGGCGATCGCGCTCTATTTCCTGCCGGCCGTCATTGCCGACCGGCGCGGCCGGCACGACAAGCTGACGATCGCGATGTTCAACGCGCTGTTCGCGTGGACGGGCATCGGCTGGCTGATGACGCTGTACTGGGCGTGCCAGCCGAACCCGCGCACCGACGTCGCGCAAACGATCCTGGCAAAGCGCCGCGGCGTCAGCATGCGGACCTTCTCGACCGGCCTCGTCGAACGCGTGCAGCGCCGCGTCGCCGCCCAGGAGCAATGGGCGGAAAAGCAAGGCTGCCGTTAAGTCCCGCCTTCCCCTTCACCGATTCGCGTCGAACTTCGGCATCCTGACGTTGGTCGACGCGCGGTAATCCCACTTCAGTGCGTCGCGCGGCGGCCAGCCGCCCGCGCGCAACCGCGCCGCGAACGCCCCCGCCGTCACTGCCCGTGCGATCCGCTCGCCCGGACACCCGTGCGGCCCCGTGCCGAAGCCGAAATTCGGCCCCGCCGGGCGGCCGGGCGTCAGCCGGTGCGGATCGCGATGCACGGCGGATCGCGGTTCGCCGCAGCCAGCACG
>NZ_BBSK01000076.1:0-18110 GCF_001319805.1 Burkholderia sp. E168m22 | reverse complement strand
GCCATGCGGCGGTCGCCTCGCACGTCTGCGACAACAACCCGACCAGATTCGCAACCAGCGCGCCGCTCGCGTGCCAGCCCGACGCGCGGTCCGCCTGCTGCACCGCGGCGACCAACGTGCCGTCGTGCGCACGCGACTGCGCGACACGTTCCGTCATCCGGTCGAGCAGATGCCGCGCAGCGTCGCTCGCGCGCGCCAGCGCCGCGGCATCCGACAGCGGCGACAGCGCGGCGACGAACTCGACGACGCGCGCCGCGATGTCGTCGAGCTGCGTTTCGTCGAAACCGAGCAGATCGGCCACCGCGCACACGGGCACGGTCATGCACCACGCGTTCAGCGCGTCGGCATCGCCGGGCGCCGGCAACCGCCGCGCGGCGAGCACCTCCGCGCGATCGCGCAATGCCTCCGTATCGATCGGCGCGAACGCCGCGCGCAACGCCTGCTTCGGCACGTCGTGTCGCGACGCGCCATCGTTCATGCGCACCAGTTCGCCGAACAGCGCGCCGGCCGTCGTGCCGCGCAATGCGGGCGGCACCGGCGCGTCGAGCGGGCGCACGCGGCAGGCCGGATGGCATAGCACGGCCGTCACGGCCGCCGCGCGGCTCGCGACCCACAGGCCGAGCGTGGCGTCGAACGCGAGCGGCGGCCCGTCGACGAGCGCGGCGTAATAGGGATAGGGATCGCGGTGCGTGACCGCGGCAATGGGATCGGTCGGGTTCATGCGCTCAGTATCGGCGCAGTGCGCCGCCGCATGTTTCGGGATGGCATGAAATGTCGCTGCGCGGCCGCCGCGCGTCGCGGCATCGCCGCAGCCGGCCGACGTCAGGCCGCCGATCGATAGCGGTGCGACTGCATGCGCAGCCGGACCCGCCCGGCCGAAATCGCGCGCGGCTCGGGCACCACCGTGTCGTGATGGAACATTTCCTGCCGGAACTCGCCGCTTTCGTCGAACCACTGGCAGATCAGCCAGTCGTCGTCGTCGAACACGACCGGCCCGGCATACGTGACGGTCATGCGCGGCCCGCCCGTTTTCAGCGTCACGACATCGCCCACGCGAAACCTGACGCGGTGATTTTCTCGGATCGTCATCGCTCTCTCAGCTTTTTATATATTGAATATATTGATATTCCCGGCAGCCCGCTCACCGGTCATTGGAACGTGCCGCAGATTATCAATCAAAAAATCATCCGGCAACTCCCGCGCACGGAAACGCTCTGAACGAGAACCTGCAACAATGCGCGATATCGTCACGCATGACGGCCCGCCGGGCGTCAGATCTGGCGCGGCTGACGCGCCGGCGGCAGCAGAACGGGCGGAAATCCGGAGAATGGACGATGATTTTCGCGTCGTCATCGACGATTATTCGGACGCGAAATCGGTTGATTATTGTCAATCAATGTTTCGGTGGAAACGATTTCTGATTTTATTAGAGATCATTCGTCTGACAAAATCGGCGAATTATCCGGCGCCGCAAACCAGCGGTTGATATCGCTTCCCGCCACGGCTGCCCGGCTAAAGGTGAACGTGCCGTCGCGCCGCATCTCCGTCGCCGCGCGCAGGAACGCGCCGAGCGCGGCCCGCGCGAGCGCGCCGCCGACGCTGACGCGCTTCACGCCGAGCGCCGCCAGTTCGTCGAGGCTCAGCAACCCGCCCTGGAGGCCCATGACGACATTGACCGGCGCGCCGACCGCCCGCGTCACCGCCGCGATCTCGTCGGCGTCGGTGATGCCGGGCGCGTACAGCACGTCGGCGCCGGCGTCGCGATAGGCGACGAGCCGCGCGATCGTGTCGTCGAGATCGCGGCGGCCGTGCAGGTAGTTTTCGCAGCGGGCGGTCAGCGTGAACGGAAACGGCAACGCGCGCGCCGCGTCGACGGCCGCCGCGATGCGCTCGACCGACGCGTCGCGCGCATAGATCGGCGTATCGGCGCGGCCCGTCGCATCCTCGATCGAGCCGCCGACCGCGCCCGCCTCGGCCGCCAGCCGGATCGTCTCGGCCACCGTGTCGGGCGCGTCGCCGAAACCGTTCTCGAGATCGGCGCTCACCGGCAGGCCGCCCGCGGCGACGAGATCGGCGATGTGATCGAGCATCGCGTCGCGGTCGATCGCGTTGTCGGGCCGCCCTTTCGAAAACGCGTAGCCGGCGCTCGTCGTGGCGAGCGCCTCGAAGCCGGCCATCGCGAGCAGTCGCGCGGTGCCGGCGTCCCACGGGTTCGGGATGATGAACGCGCCGGGGCGCGTGTGCAGCGCACGGAAAGCTTCGGCGTGGCGGGCTTGCTGGTCGGAACGGGTCATCGTGAACTCCGGGAAGGTGTTGACGGTGAGCTTACGCCGGTCGTGCACGCGACGTTTCAGCGTTTACCGAAGTGTCGTCGCGCAACCCGGAAGAACGCGCGCCAAAGCCGAATGCAGGCCACCGCGCCGGGCCGCTCGCGTCAATTTACGTCGATGCGGACGCCCCGCCGTCGATGCCGAGCAACACGTCGGAGACGGCCTCGGAGAACCGCATCGCGCGACCGTCGATCAGCACGCGATCCGGATTCGACGGATCGCGCACCGCTTGCGGCACGCCGTGCGCAATCAGCACGCGCGCGCACGCTTCCCAGTCGGGATCGCCGACGCCCTCCGGTTCGTTGACGGACGCCCAGGACAGCGTACCGAGCGCGTCGCTGCCGAATCCGTGCAGCTCACGCCAGCTTGCGCCGCGCGCGAGCAGGAACGCCAGAAGTTCGGCATCGCCGCGGAACACCGCGTGATTCAGCGCGCTCGCGTCCCAGTCGCCGCCTCGCGCGGCGATCGGCCAGCCCAGCTCGACCATCACCTTCACCGCCTCCCGCGAGCCCCACGCGGCGGCGTCCGGCAGTAGCCGCAGCCGGTCGTCGGACAGCGCACCGGGCAGCTCGGGATGCTTCGCCTGAATGCGCCGTGCGTCGTCGGCATCGGCGCGCGCGCAGGCCGCCACGAACGCATCTTGTGCGTCGAGCGTCTCCTCGGCTCCGGCAGCGCGCAACAGCGCCGCGACGTCGGACAACCCGGCCTGCATCGCGAGCCGGTACGCGCTGACGCCCGCCGCGGTCCGCGCGCGGGGGTCGGCGCCGGCTTCCAGCAGCGCGGCGACATGGCGCGCCGGGCAACGCACGGCGATCGCGCGCAGCAACGGCGCGCCCCACGTCTTCGTCGGCCCTTCGCCGGCCGGTTCGTTGGGGTCGCCGCCATGCGCGAGCAACAGTTCGAGCGCGGCCGCGTCCGGCACGTCGAGGGCACGCCGCAACGCATTCGTCCCGCCCACCCGTGCGCCGTGCTCGAGCAGCAGACGCGTGCACGCCGGATTCTCCACCGAGTGATACAACGATTCGCCGTCGTTCGGATCGGCGCCAGCTTCCAGCAGCATCGCGGTGAGCGCCGGATCGCGATTGACGCCGGCGGCGCCATACAGCGCCGACAACGGTGCCGACGCGTCGGGCTCGGCGAGCGAGGCCGGCGGATACCGGTTGCCGATCCGCTGGTTCGGATCGGCGCCTGCATCGAGCAGATGACGGGCGCACGCACGCAACCTGGGCGCGAATTCGGGAAGCTGCCCGAGCCGCGAATGCGTGACGGCGACGAGCGGCGGCAACTTCAGCGCACCGCCGGCACGCGCGATCCAGCCGGGATCGGCGGCCAGCGCCGCCTTCACCGCGTCGAGATCGCCCGCCGCGCATGCGATGACCGGGTCAACCGACACGAGATCGGGATGATCGCGCAGCAGTTGCGCGGCGACGCGCGGCCGGGCCGCGCCGAAGCCGCCGGTCACGTCGGCGCCGTAGGCGAGGTCGAGCCAGCGCCGGCTCAACAGCGAGCGCGACTGCCGCGTGAGCGCATGCGTTTCGACGAACACGCCGAGATCGGCCCATGAAGCAAAGCCGTACTCGCGTGCGATGCAGGACTGCGCGTCGTGCAGGCGGAGCCCGAGCGCGAGCGTTTCGTCATGCGTGCGATGCACGGCCGCCGGCAGCGATGCGACGAAGCGCGCGACGGCCCCGGCATCGCCCTGCCGGTACAGGCGCAACAATGCCTTGGCCTGCTTTTTCAGATGATCGGGATGAGCGTCGGGAGGCAGCTTTTTCATGCGAATCCTTGTGCATGGATGGCCGAAGGTCCGCAATACCGCCAGCACGAAGGATGGGGGAAGACTGGATTTGCCGCGACAGGTGGGTTGAACCCTTTCCGCGGACCCGGAAGCGACCTGCATCGCTGCCCGGTATCGTAGGCGACGGCCGTCGGCATCGTCAACCGTGCCGCGCGGCGCCGCTCAGCCGGCGAGTTTCTTCGTCAGGAAGATGCGGGTGTGCCCGACCGGATAATCGGGCAGCTCGCCGAAGCGGACATAGCCGCGCTTCTCGTAGAACGGCCGCGCCTGGAAGTCGAACGTGTCGAGCCACGCGCTGTGGCAGCCGCGCGCGACGGCCTCTCGTTCGGCCAGATCCATGATGCGCGTGCCGGCGCCCTGGCCGCGCGCGGCCTCGGGCACGACGAGCAGGTCGACATGCAGCCAGCCGAACGCCGTGCCGCCCCACAGGCCGCCGACCACCGCGCCGGCCGCGTCGGTCACGATCACGGCCAGCGGCCGGAAGTCGGCCGGGCCGGCCTGGCGTTCGTTGAAGCGGACGAGCGGCGCGACGATCTGCTTGCGTACCTCCGCGTCCGCCGCGTCGGTCACTGCATAGGTCAACGTCATCGGTTACGTCGGGTAGTCAATGAAAGTGGGTCCAACAAGCCGCACGTGCCGCGCACGTCAAACGACGTACGCGCCCTTCGCGTGCAGTTCCGCTTCGGTCCGCTCGAGCGCCGCGATCGCGTCGCTGCCTTCGAGCGCCAGCAACTGCGCGACCAGCGTCTCGGCCATCGCATGCGCGGCCACCAGCGACGGAAAGAACGACGGGCTGTCGTGCGTGAAGATCAGTTGCGCGTCCGCGTGCAGCGCGATCGGCGATACCGCACTGTCGGTGATCGCGACGATCTTGCTGCCCTGCGCTTTCGCCGCCTGCGCGACACGCGTCGCCTCGGCCGAATACGGCGCGAAGCTGACGATCACGGTCACGCTCTGCTTCGCGATCGTGCGCAGCTCCATTTCGAGCGAACCGGCGACGCCGTTGAGCAGCGACACGGTCGGACGAAACAGCCGGTAGCCGTAGACGAAACCGAACGCGACCGGATAGCACGAGCGGAACCCCGCCACATGCACGTGCGATGCCTTGCGGATCAGCTTCGCGGCATCCGCGAGCGCGTGCTCGTTCTGCGCGGCGGTCGCCGACAGGTTGTGCTGCTGCGCGGCCAGCAGATCGTGCGCGAGCGACGCCTTCGCGTCGGGCCGCACGAGCGAGCGCGCGCGCTGCGTGAGTGGCTCGGGCCGCGTACGCACGCGCGCGACGCACAGGTCGCGCAGCTCGTTCCAGCCGGGAAAGCCGAATTGCTGCGCAAGCCGCACGAGCGACGCAGGCTGCACCTGCGCGCGCTGCGCGACCTTGCGCATCGACGACGTGGCGACTTCGTCGGGATGATCGAGCAGGAAGGCGGCGCCCGCCTGGAATTGCGGGCTCAGCTCGGAAAATTGCGTCCGGATCCGGGACGCGAGTTCGTCGAAATTGGCGGCCATCTTGGTGGGAACGGGAACCGGTCGTCCATGGTATCACCGGCCCCGCGTCCACCGGTCAGCGCAGCACTTCGACGTGATCGGCGTCGACCTTCACGCGGCCCGACCATTTGCGCTCGAATTCGCCGGTCAGCTTCACTTCGTTCTTGTCGCTGACGGGCTGGCCCGCCGCCCACAGCTTGTGGTCGATCTCGACACGGATCGTGCCGGTGGCGTCGGCGAACTCGTAATCCTCGCCGCCGACGTGCTTGACGATGCGCCCCTGCAACTGCACGTGCTGGTCATCCTTGCCGTTGGCGAGCAGCTCCTTCACGGTGGTCGTGGTCAGCGCGGACGGCCCCGTGTATTGCGCGTAGACGGCGGCAGGCAGCGCGACGAGCGCGACCGCCAGGATTCTGGCCAGGTGTTTCATGATCTCGGTCCTCTTCTTCGATGTGGCGCCGCGCTCCGTTGAACGCGACGGCGCCAGATTACGGACCGTAAGATTAAGCAAACCTGAAGGGCATGCCGAAGTGACACGGTGCCGCATTGGACGAGTACGAAAACCGCGCCGCGCACCGCGCGCATTTAAGCTCGGCCTAAGACGCGTACGCTTATCATGGGAATCCCGGGCGCCACGTCGCCCCCGTTGGAGAGACACGAATTCATGCGCGTACTGCTCGTCGAGGACGATCCGCTGATCGGCAGCGGGCTCGAACAGGGCCTCAAACAGGAAGGCTTCGCGGTCGACTGGGTGAAGGACGGCGACGCCGCGTCGCTGGCGCTGCGCGCGACCGGCTACGGGCTGCTGCTGCTCGATCTCGGGCTGCCGAACCGCGACGGTTTGTCCGTGCTCGCCGCGCTGCGCCGCCGCGACGAAAACCTGCCCGCGATCATCATCACCGCACGCGACGGCGTGCCCGACCGCATCGCCGGCCTCGACAGCGGCGCGGACGACTATCTCGTCAAGCCGTTCGAACTCGATGAGCTGCTCGCCCGCATCCGCGCGGTCAACCGCCGCCATGCGGGCCGCGCGCAGACGACGCTCGCGATCGGTCCGCTGCGGCTCGATCCCGTCAAGCACCTCGTCTGGCTCGACGACGACGAAGTGCCGCTGTCGCCGAAGGAATTCGTGCTGCTGCACGAGCTGATGCGCGAACCGGGCGCGGTGATTTCGCGCGAACAGTTCGAGGAACGGCTGTACAGCTGGGGCGAGGAAATCGAGAGCAACGCGGTGCAGGTGCATATCCACAACCTGCGCAAGAAACTCGGCCACGACATGATCCGCACGGTGCGCGGCGTCGGCTACCGGATCGGTGACGGCACGTGACGCGCATGCAACGCGCGGTCGCGCGCTGGCGCAACGCGTCGCTGCGACGGCGCCTGCTGACGTGGCTGCTGCCGGCCGCCTGCGTGATCGGCCTGGTCGCGAGCGCCGGCACCTACTGGGGCGCGCTGCGCGAACTCGACGACCTGCTCGACGACCAGATGCGCAGCATGTCGAAACAGATCGTGGTCGGCCCGAACGGCGAGCTGTCGTTCAGCAACCACGCCAAAGGCAAGCACGGCTTCGAAGCGAGCGACCCCGACGCGGTGCTGCTGCAGGTGTGGCGCAACGGCACGCTCGTGTATTCGACCGACCGCGATTCGAAGCTGCCGGCGCCCGCGCAGCAGGGCATCGCGAGCGTCGACGTCGGCGGCCAGCCATGGCGCACCTATGTGACCGAGCGCGGCGGCACGACGATCCGGCTCGCGCAAGCGCGGCATGCGCGCTGGGAGGCGATCGCCGGCATCGCCGTCCACCTGCTGTGGCCGGTGTTCTCGATGCTGCCGCTGCTCGCGCTCGGCCTGTGGTTCGGTATCGGCGCGGGGCTTCGGCCGCTGCGGGCGATCGCGTCCGGGCTGAAACGCAGGAATGCGAACAACCTCGAGCCGGTCGACGTCGCCTCGATGCCGAACGAGGTCCGCCCGCTCGCCGAAGCGATCAACGACCTGCTCGCGCGCCTCGACCGCTCGTTCACGCTGCAGCGGCACTTCATCGCCGATGCCGCGCACGAGCTGCGCACGCCGATCATGGGGCTGTCGATCCAGTCGCAATTGCTGCGGCGCGCGGCGACGGTCGAGGAACGCGAGCACATCCTCGCGCAGATCCAGGCGGGCACGACGCGCCTCGGCCACCTCGCCGAACAGTTGCTGACGCTCGCGCGCCTCGAACCCGATGCGCAGGCGGCCGTCGCCGCGTCGGCGCCGGTCGATCTCGCCGCGCTGTGCCGCTCGGTGGTGTCGGACCGCGCGCGCGTCGCCGACGCGCACCGGATCGATCTCGGCGCGATCGTCGACGCGCCCGTGATCGCCGCCGGCAATGCTGACACGCTACGCGTGCTGCTGAACAACCTCGTCGACAACGCGATCCGCTATGCGGGCGAAGGCGCACGCGTCGACGTGTCGGCGCGCATCGACGGCACGACGCCCGTGCTCGAAGTCGCCGACGACGGCCCGGGCATCCCGGAAGCCGAACGCACCGACGTGTGGGAACGCTTCTATCGCGGCGAAGGCGCGCAGGCCGCCACGTCGTCGGGCAGTGGACTCGGGTTGTCGATCGTCAAGCGGATCGCCGAACAGCATCGCGCGAGCGTCGCGCTCGGCACCACGCGCGGCGGGCGCGGGCTGACCGTCACGGTGCGCTTCCCGCCGCCGGCCTGACGCGCGGGCGGCCCGAAGGCTTGTCCACAGATAATGTTGGCAAGCTTGTGGACAACCTTCCATTAACGGCCCCAAGCCCTTGATCGGAAAGGGATTGTCGTGCGTGCGCGGCAAATGCGCCGGCCTGGGGCAAGCAAGCACGCATGCGTCACTTCTCGTGAACGATCCGCTCGACCCGAAGATCGGTCGAGGTTTCACGGATGTTCGCGTGCGCTTCCACGCTGCAATACCGAAGCCCCTTCGTCTGTCGACTCTCGCCCGTCAACTTGACAACTAGTTGTCCATTACGTAAAGTAGTTGTCAATTTACGAATCGAGCCGGACATGACGAAATCCGACAAGTTGACCGCCGTCGCGCTGTCCGTATTCCGGTTGAACGGCCTGCTGATCGAATGGGGCAACACTTTCGCCGGGCCGCACGGCTTGACCAGCGCGCGCTGGCAGGTGCTGGGCGCGATCTCGATGGCGCCGGACGCGCCGAACATCCCGCAGATCGCCAATGCGATGGGCATCACGCGGCAGGCCGTGCTGAAACAGATCAACGTGCTGACCGACGAAGGGCTGGTGCTGTCGTTGCCCAATCCGGCGCACAAGCGCTCGCCGTTGTATGCGCTGACGCCGCGCGGCGAAGCGGCCTATCAGGCCGTGGTCGAGCAGTGGCAGCGGCATGTCCGCGACATCGCCGGCGACTTCAGCTCGACCGACCTCGACGCGGCGCTGCGCGTGCTGTCGGCGATGTCCGGCGCGCACGGTCAGGACGGCCACGCGTAGCCGCCCGCTTGCCCTCTACCTCACCAGGAGCCCCGATGCCCCAGTTCAAGCCGATGGATCCGGCCTTTCCGATCCAGCAACAGATTGCGATCGACGCCGACCCGGTCGTGCTCGTCAACGTGTTCACGCTCGCAGCCGCCGACGAAGCCGATTTTCTCGCCGTATGGCAAGACGATGCGGCATTCATGAAGCGGCAGCCGGGATTCATCTCGACGCAGCTTCACCGCGCGCTCGGCGACAGCCCGACCTACCTGAACTACGCGATCTGGGAATCGACGGACGCGTTTCGCGCGGCCTTCACGCACCCGGAGTTCGTCGCGAAGCTGTCGGCCTATCCGTCGTCCGCCATCGCCAGCCCGCACCTGTTCCAGAAGGTCGGCGTGGCCGGTATCTGTACGGCGTGAGCCCGCGTGCGAAGCGTGGCAGCGTGTGGCGTCGGCCGAATCGCGCACGCGGACTTCTCCACAGAAAATGTTGGCAAGCTTGTGGATATCCTGCGCACCGCGACGCTAAACCCTTGATCCGATGGACTTTGGCACGCGTGATGCAGACGCGGCGCGCGGCATGGCCATCGCGCACACCGCTTCGCCGCACTTCGCATCACGACGCCACGATGATGTCGTCCCGATGCACGTCCGATGCTCGTCTAACCCCGCACGCATACCGGGCCGGCGCTGCGCCACTTACCCACAGATTGTGTTGGCAAGCTTGTGGATATCCTGCGCAAGCCTGCGCTAACCCATTGATCGCTCTACGGTTCGTGCCGCGTGTCACCGTTTCGGCAGCGCGCGGTAGCGGCCTGCGCGAACACGGACGATTCAGTGCGATCGCAGCGCGGCGCCGATGCCTTGACGCCCCCGCCCGTCACCCATCAAGATTACGCAAGCCGCACGCGGCCGCGCAGCGCCGGGGACGCGCGTCGGCGCCACGGGCCGGCCGTTCCGCCGGCACCGCATAACGACATTTCAATCCGAGGAAGACCATGGAACACTTCACCGCGTGGCAATTGCTCATTTCGCTCGTGCTCGTCGCCATCGTCGTCTATCCGTACGTCCGCATCGTCCGGCGCACCGGGCATTCGGGCTGGTGGATCCTGACGATGTTCGTCCCGGTGCTGAACTTCGTCATGCTGTGGGTGTTCGCGTTCGCGCGCTGGCCCGCCGTCGGCGATCGGCAGCCCTGAGCGTTGCCATCGCGGCAGCGCGCGGACTTGTCCACAGATTGTGTTGGCAAGCATGTGGATAGCCTGCGCATACCGCGATCAAGCACTTGATCCGAAAGACTTTGTCCGCGCCGCCTCGAAAGCGGCACGCGGGCGGTCAATCGTCGGTTGCGTACCTTCTCGGCGCGTGACGCCCCGCCAGCCACCCCAGCCGCCATGCTTGTCCACAGATTGTGTTGGCAAGCGTGTGGATAGCCTGCGCATACCGCGGTCAAGCGCTTGATCCGAAAGACTTTGTCCGCGCTGCTTCGAACGCGTCACGACGGCGCGCGTCGCGCCGGTCGCCGCTGCGCGCAGGCTTGTCCACAATTTTTGTTGGCAAGCATGTGGATATCCTGAGCATGCGCGATCTAAGTCGTTGATCGCACAACGTTTGATCGCGCGGGTCACGACCGCGGCACGGCGCGCCCGCGGCGCTCGCCACGCACGCCGTGCCGCGCCGCTCAACCGAACGTCTGCGCGACGATGCGCGCGACCGACGCGATCACGTCGTCCTTCGCCCGCGCATCGGCTCGCGTCTGCGTGTAGTACACGGCCAGCACGATCGGCGCGCGCGACGTCGGCCAGATGACGCCCGCGTCGTTCGTCGTCCCGTAGTCGCCGGTACCGGTCTTGTCGCCCACCACCCACCCGGCCGGCACGCCCGCGCGAATCCGCTTGTCGCCGACCTTGTTGCCGCGCAGCCACGCGACGAGCTGCGCACGCTGCGCGGCCGGCAATGCGTCGCCGAGCGTCAGCACGCGCAGGCTGGCGGCCATCGCGGCGGGCGTCGTCGTGTCGCGCGGGTCGCCCGGCAGCGCGGTGTTCAGTTCGGTCTCCCATCGATCGAGCCGGAACGTGTCGTCGCCGATCGAGCGCGCGTAGGCCGTTACCGCCGACGGGCCGCCGATCAGCTTCATCAGCAGGTTCGCGGCCGAATTGTCGCTGTACTGGATCGCGGCCTCGCACAGCGCGGCGACCGTCATGCCCGAGCCGACGTGCTTCTCCGACACCGGCGAATAGTTGACGAGGTCGGCCTTGGTATAAGTCACGCGCTGTTGCAGCAAGCCCGGCCGCTCGACGCTCTGCGCGAGCACGGCCGCACTCAGCATCGCCTTGAACGTACTGCAGAACGGGAAACGCTCGCCCGCGCGATGCTCGATGATGCGACCGCTGGCCGTGTCGATCGCGCATACGCCGAGACGGCCGCCCGCGTCGCGCTCGAGATCGGCAAGCGTCGTCGCCGCCGCGGCAGGCGCAATGGCGTCCGCGGCAGCCGCCGCTGCCCGCGTGGCTTCGTCCGGTGCAGCGCCCTGCCGCGACGCGCACGCGGTGACGGTGAGAACGAGCGGCGCCGTCGCGGCAGCCAGCAACAGGGTTCGACGTTTCGATGAGTAGGTCATGTCGGTTGTCTCGTGGTGGAATGACGGCGAAACGGCGTCGAGGGTTTGAAAACGGCCGGCCGCCGAGACCGCACTATCGAGACTTTACGGTTGCCTGACAAGCAACGATAATTGAGCGCTGACAAAAGAAATTCTTATGACGAAGCTCCGCCCTCATCTTCCGCTCAATGCGTTGCGCGCGTTCGAATCGTCGGCGCGCCACCTGAACTTCACGCGCGCCGGCCTCGAACTGAGCGTGACCCAGGCCGCCGTCAGCCAGCAGGTGCGCTCGCTCGAGGAGCGACTCGGCTGCACGCTGTTTACGCGTCTGCCGCGCGGCCTCGGGCTGACCGACGAGGGGCGCGCACTGCTGCCGGTGCTGAGCGACGCGTTCAGCCGCATCGAGACGGTGCTCAAGCAGTTCGACGGCGGGCGTTTCCACGAGGTGCTGACGCTCGGCGTCGTCGGCACCTTTGCCCTAGGCTGGCTAATGCCGCGGCTGAAGCAGTTCGGCGACACGCACCCGTTCGTCGAGCTGCGGCTGCGGACCAACAACAACGTCGTCGATCTCGCCGCCGAGGGCCTCGATTTCGCGATCCGCTTTGGCGTTGGCAACTGGCCGGCGACGCGCAACGAGCGGCTGCTCGATGCGCCGCTCACCGCGCTGTGCACGCCGGACATCGCACGGCGCCTCGCGCAGCCGGCCGATCTCGCGAACGAAACGTTGCTGCGCTCGTATCGCACCGACGAATGGCTCGGCTGGTTCGACGCCGCGCAGCTCGAACCGTGGGCCGTCAACGGGCCCGTGTTCGATTCGTCCCGGCTGATGGTCGAGGCCGCGATGCAGGGTGCGGGCATCGCGCTCGCCCCCGCCTGCATGTTCGCGCGCGAACTGCAGCTCGGCCTGCTCGCACGACCGCTCGACATCGACGTGCGCGCCGGCGGCTACTGGCTCACGTCGCTGAAGTCGAAACCGCTGACGCCCGCGATGACGCTCTTTCGCGACTGGATCGTGGCGGAAGCGGCGAGCGCCGCGCCCACCGAATAGCGCGGCCGCGCTTGTCCACAGAAAGTGTTGGCAAGGATGTGGATATCCTGGGTACCTGGCACCTAAGCCCTTGATCGCGCACGCATTCGCGCGCCGATGCACGGCGCGGGCAGCCTTTGCGCACGGGCTTCGCGGCCTGCGGCATTCCGGCCTGATCCTCAACCATTGCGACGCAATCGATTGCGAGTTGTCCACAGATTTTGTTGGCAAGCCTGTGGATATCCGTCAGATCAGACGCGTAACATCTTGATACACAAGGGGATTCGATCCACGGACCTTGACCGGTCAAGGGTGCGGCACCCGAACGATGGTCGAACCGCACACCGCGCACGCACGGCGCACCCGGCCGACGGCCGGGCGGTTCTCCACAGATTGTGTTGGCAAGCTTGTGGATATCCTGCGTATCGGGCACCTAACTGATTGAGCGCACGGGCTTTTGTGCTTCGTCTGCCGAATCGGGCAGCGCGTGCGCCGCCCGTCCGTCAATGGCGGTCGAGCCCGCCGCGCAATTCGCTCGCCTTGTCGCGCAGCGCTTCGTAGCCCGAACGCGCATGCTCGGGCAGGTCGGGATCGCCGATCAGCGCACCGAGCGTTTCGATCAGGCTGAACAGGATGCCCTTCGCCGCGCCGACCGCGATGCTCTGCGATTCGATCGACTTGTGCAGGTGGTCGACCGCCGCTTCCAGATGCTCGAGCTTGTGCTCGCCGTCGTCGGGCCGGTTGTCGGTCGTCATCGTCTACCTCCGCCATCGTTCAAGGGTCATGTCACGATTCTATGCCGCTGCGCGCGAACGTGGCGCGACATCGCGCAACGTTCGCGCAGCCGGCCGCTACAGCACCGCGACCACCTTCACGCGGCCCGGCTGCTCCGCCGCCGCGACGACCTGGCCATCGACGCGGCGAAACGTCAGCGACACGGTTTCGTCGCCGACGCGCAGCGCGTCGATCCGCAGCCAGTCGACGCCTTCCGGCAACGCCGGGCGCTCGACGCGCACCTCGTGGCGCGACGCGTCGATGCTCACGCCGAGGCACGCCTGCAGCATCATGAACGGCGCGCCGGCCGCCCACGCCTGCGGCAGGCAGGCCACCGGATACGCGGTCGGCGGTTCGCCGCGCCGGCGCGGGAACCCGCAGAACAGCTCCGGCAGGCGCATCTCGAAGCTCACCGCCGCCTCGAACAGCGCGCGCAGCAGATTCACCGCGGCCGTCTTGTCGCCGTAGCGCGCCAGCCCGCGCGCGATCAGCGCATTGTCGTGCGGCCACACCGAGCCGTTGTGGTACGCCATCGGGTTGAAACGCGGCTGGCCGGCCGCGAGCGTGCGGATACCCCAGCCCGTCTGGAACAGCGCGGAGCCGAGCACGCCGGCGACCGCCGCGCCGCGCTCGGCGTCGGGCAGCCCGAATGCGAGCAGGTGGCCCGCGTTCGACGCGAACACGCGGCACAGCTCGCCATGACCGTCGAGCGCGATCCCGTAGAAATCGCCTTCCGGCATCCAGAACAGCGCGTCGACCTGGTCGCGCAGCGTCTTCACGCGCAATGCGTAACGCGTCGCGTCGGCCGCATGGCCGCGCCGGTGCGAGCACGCCGACATCGCGTCGAGCGCCGCGCATGCATAGGCCTGCACTTCGACGAGCGCGATCGGGCCATCCGGAAAACGGCCGTCCGCATGAAACACCGAATCGTGGCTGTCCTTCCAGCCCTGGTTCGCGAGGCCGCGCTCCGACGTGCGCTGGTAATCGAGCAGTCCGTACGGATTGCGGTCGCACTTGTCGATCACCCATTGCGCGGCACGCTCGAGCGCGGGCCACAGCTCGTCGATCAGCGCATCGTCGCCGGTGCGTTCGACATAGGCGCCCGCGAGCACGATGAACAGCGGTGTCGTATCGACGCCGCCGTAGTACAGCGCGAACGGCACCTCGCCGGTCGCGGCCATCTCGCTGCGGCGGAACTCGTGCATGATCTTGCCGGGCTCCGCGTCGCGGAACGCGGAGGTCTCGCGCGCCTGGTGCTCGGCGAGAAAACGCAGCACGCCGCGCGCGAGCGAAGGCTGCAGCCACAACATCTGCAGCGACGTGATGATCGCGTCGCGGCCGAACGGCGTCGAGAACCACGGAATGCCCGCATACGGGTACGGCCCCGTGTCGAGCTGCGTCGTGAGCAGCCCGAGATCCGCGAGCGAACGATCGAGCCACGCGTCGAACAGCGGATTGCCGGTGTTCACGCGCGCCATCGACTCGCGCCGCGTCCGCATCTCGCGATGCACGCCGACGAGCGCGGTGCGCAACGCGACACGGCCGCAACCGGGCCCTTCGGCCTGCGCGGGCCCGAGCGTCGCATCGACGGTCAGGTAGATCGACACGCACGCCTGCGCGGGGATCGTCAGCGTGTAGTCGGCACGATCGACCGACAGCGCGTCCGGCGCCGGCGAGAAATGCACGGTCACGTTGCGCTCCACGCCGTCGAGGCCGTCGTAGCGCAGCCGCACCGCACCCGCGTCGACGCGCGGTGCGCCCACCGTGCCGCGCTTCGGCCGCTGCGTGCCGCGCACTTCGAACATGTCCTTGAAATCGGCCGCGAACGACAGCGACAGCGGCACCTCGGCTTCGCTCGCCCCGTAGTTCGTCAGCGTCAACGCTTCGTACAGCACGTCGCCCGCGAGCACGCGCAGCCGCTCGATGTGGATCACGCCCTCGGGCGTCTCGTGGCCGCCGAGCGGCGGCAGCGGGCGGTTCGTCAGGTGCGCGGTGAACGACGCGTTGTCGGCGCTCGTTGCGCCCGACAGCAGCGACGGCGCGCGGCCGCCGAACGTCAGGCGCCATTTCGACAGCACGCGCATGTCGTCGACGAACAGGCCGTCGTCATGCCCGCCGATGTCGCCGAGCGCGTCGCTGACCACGAACGCGTCGCCGGATTTCAGCACGTACTGGTTGTTGCGCGCGAGGACCTGCGGATCGGCTTCGGGCGCGATGAAAGCGGGACCCGACGCGGGGGTCGGGGGAACCGGCGCGACTTGCGGCGCCTGCGTCGTCGTGGCTTCGGCGTGATTCGGCATCGATGCTCCTGTGTCGAGGCGCAACGCGCGGCGCGCGTCGCGTGTTTCGCACAGGATAGGCCAGAACGGCGAACGTGCGCAGCGCCGAAACGGTCGCGGCGCGCTGCGACGTTGCTTCGTCGCAGCGCGCCGCGCACGGGCTCCTCAGTTACCGGTCAGAATTTCCACAGGATGTTGCCGAGGATCGCGTTGTCGCGCACGCCGCTGCCGTACTGGCCGCTGTACGTGAGGCCGAGCGTCAGGCGCTTCGTGATGTTCGCGTCGATGCCGGCTTCGAGCACCGCGCTGTCGCGCGCAATCGGCACGCCCGACACCTGGAACGACGTGCCGCCGTTCGCGAACGTGAACGCCGACGACGGCCGCACGTTGCCGAACGCATGCCGCCAGCCGACCGTCCCGCGCGCGGTGAACGTGCCGCTCGCGATCGAGCCGAGCTGCGACGCCGCGCGCAGGCCGAGCGTCGAGAAGCCGACGTGGGTCGTCTCGCCGCCGGCACGCAGCGCCGCCGCGCCGCCGCTTTCGGTATAGCCGTCGGTATGCAGGTTCACATACGCGAGGCCCGCGAACGGCTCGATCGCGACCGGCCCGACCGGCAGCGCGTAGCCGACTTCGCCGAACACCTGCGCCGAATTCGCGTTGTAGCCGGCCGAATCGTGATCCGAGAAGCCCGCGAAGCCCGGATAGCGGTCGCTGTTGATGCGATACCACGTGTACGACGCACCGCCGCGCACGCCGAGCGCGCCGTACTGCGCGCCGCCGTACAGCGACAGGTAGTAGCTGTTCACCGCTGCCGACGAACTCTGGTCGTTGTCGAGCGAGCTGTGCGTGACGCCCGCGGCCAGACCCGCGCGCCACTTGTCGTTGAGCGCCATGTCGGCGCCGGCGATGAAGCCCGTCATGCTGCGGTTGATCGACGACGCATTGCCGTCGCCGGCGAGCCGGCTGCGGCCGCCGAACGCCTGCCCCCAGACGACCGGCTGATAAGGCGTGCCGCCGTAGCACCCGTCGCGCGAACCGATCCGGCGTTCCGGCGGCAGCGTCGGGTCGACCACGCCGGCCGTGTTGTCGCCGCACAGCGCGGCGCCGCCCGACGACAGCGCCGCGAGCGGGCCCGACCCGGGCGCGAGGCCCTGACGGACGCGATCGGTCACCGCGTCGCGCACATAGCGGCTGTCGATCAGCAGCATGCTCTTCAGGCTCGCCTGCAGTTCGCCGCCGAGCAGCCCGTACGCACGGCGTGCGGTCGGCGCGTCGGTCGTCAGCACCGTGTCGTACAGCGGATTGCCGGCGCCGAGCGCGGCCACCGCGGTCGCGACCGAGCGCTGGTTCGGCGTGGTCGCGACGTCGGGCAGCGACGTGCCGTTCTGAACCAGCCGCAGATACACGTGGCCCGGATCGTAACTGAGGGTCGGCGTGAGGAACGCGTAGTTCGCGCTCACCTGGGTGAACGCGCCCTGCACGCCCGACGACGCGCTGAGGATCGTGTACGTCGTGCTCGGCTGATAGCCGCTCTGGTTCGCGAGCACCTGTACGGTGCCGCCGTTCAGCGTCGCCGTGCCGCTCGCCGCGAGACTGCCGCTTTGCTGCGGCGTGGCGGCGACCTGGAACGTCGAACCCGGCTGGAACGTGACGTTGCCGCCCACGTTCAGCGCCGCGCCCGGTTGCGTGGCGGCCGCCGTCGCGCCGCCCTGCACCACGAGACCGCCGATCGTGCCGGTACCCGTCAGCGTCGCGCCGTTCTGCACGGTGACGGTCGACTGGCCGAGCGAACCGTTGACGGCCAGCGTGCCCGCGCCGACCGTGGTCGGGCCGCTCAGCGTGCTCGTGCCGGTCAGGGTCAGTCGTCCGCTGCCGGCCTGGGTGAGGGAGCCGGTGCCGGACAGCACGCTCGCGATCGTCACGTTGCCCGATTGATTGACGATCAGCGCACCGTTGTCGACGACGTTGCCGGCCACGCTGCCCGACGTGCCGCCGTTGCCGAGTTGCAGCGTGCCGCCGGCCGCGATCGTGGTGCCGCCGGTGTACGTGTTGTCGCCGGTCAGCATCTGCGTGCCGCTCGCCACCGTCACCCCGCCCGCGCCACCGATCGTGCCGCCGAACGTACTGCTGCCGCTGCCGTTCAGCGCCAGTGCATTCGCACCGAGATTCACGTTCGTGCCGGCCGCGCCCGACAGCGCACCGACCGTTTGCGTGCCGGTGGCGCCGCTCACGTCGAACGTTGCTCCGGTGCCCGCGAGATTCACGGCGCCCGTCGAGGCGAGGCTGCCACCCGCGCCGAGTGCGAGTGTGCTGCCGCCGTTGATCGTCGTGCCGCCCGTGTATGTGTTCGCGCCCGTCAGCGTT
>NZ_BBSK01000075.1:0-620 GCF_001319805.1 Burkholderia sp. E168m22 | reverse complement strand
CGAACGCATAGTTGCCCGCGCTGCTCAGCGTCAGCCCGTTGCCGCCGAGGTTCACGTTCGTGCCGGCCGCGCCGGTCAGTGCGCCGATCGTCTGCGCGCCCGATGCGCCGCTCAGGTTGAACGTCGCGCCCGACCCGGTCAGGTTCACCGTGCCGGTCGACGCCAGGCTGCCGCCCGCGCCGAGTGCCAGCGTGCTGCCGCTGTTGATCGTCGTGCCGCCCGTATAGGTGTTCGCGCCGGACAGCGTCTGCGTGCCGGTGCCCGACAACGTGAGACCGCCGGTGCCGCCGATCACCCCGCCGAACGTGCCGCTGGCCGTACCGCCCAGCGTCAGTGCGTTGCCGCCGAGGTTGAGGCTCGTTCCCGCGACACCCGACAATGCGCCGAGCGTTTGTGCGCCCGTCGCGGCACTCAGATCGAGCGTCGCGCCGGCGCCTGCCAGGTTCATCGCGCCGGTCGATGCGAGGCTGCCGCCCGCGCTCACCGCCAGCGTCCCTGCGTTGATCGTCGTGCCGCCCGTGTAGGTATTCGCGCCGGTCAGCGTGGTGGTGGCCGCACCGTCCTTCACGAGGCTGCCCGCACCGGAAATCGCACCGCCCAGCGTGAGACTGTTGCTGCCG
>NZ_BBSK01000074.1:0-68814 GCF_001319805.1 Burkholderia sp. E168m22 | reverse complement strand
CGCGGTCCCGCCCAGCGTCAGTGCGTTGGCGCCGAGGCTCACGCTCGTGCCGATGGCGCCCGACAGCGCGCCGATCGACTGCGCGCTGCCCGCGCTGATGTCCAGTGCGGCCCCCGGATTGACCAGGTTCACCGTCCCCGTGGACGACAGGCTGCCGCCCGCGCCGATCGCCAGCGTGCCGGCATTGATCGTCGTGCCGCCCGTGTACGTGTTCGCGCCCGTCAGCGTCGTGGTCGCCGCGCCGTTCTTCACGAGGCTGCCCGTGCCGGAAATCGCACCGCTCAGCCCGAGCGCGTTGCTGCCGCCGAGCGTCAGCGTATTGCCCGTCGTGAGGTTGATCGCGTTGCCGACCGTGAGGTTCGTGTTCGTATCGAGCGTCGCCGAGCCGCCGACGGTCAGCGCGCCGGTGCCGAGCGCCGAGCCGTTGCCGAGCACCAGTCCGCCAGCATTCAGCGTCGTGCCGCCTGCATAGTTGTTCGCGCCCGACAGCGTGAGCGTCGCCGCACCGTTCTTCACGAGACCGCCACCGCCGGAAACCACGCCGCCGAGGCCGAGGTCGGTGCTACCGCCAAGGGTCAGCGTCGTGCCCGTCGCGAGGTTGACGCCGTTCGCGAGCGTCACGTTGGTGGTCGCATCGAGCGTCGACGAGCCGTTCACGTTCACCGCGCCGATGCCGAGCGACGTATTGCTGCCGACGACGAGGTTGCCGCCGTTCAGGTTGGTGCCGCCGGTGTACACGTTCGTGCCCGTCAGCGATTGCGTGCCGGTACCCGACAGCGTCACGCTGCCGGACCCGCCGATCGTGCCGGCATAGGTCGCATTGCCACTGCCGTTGAGCGTCAGCGAATTGGCGCCAAGGGTCACGTTCGTGCCGGCCGCGCCGGCCAGCGAGCCGATGGTCCGCGCGCCCGACGCACCGGTCACGTCGAACGTTGCGCCCGCACCGGTCAGGTTGACCGTGCCGGTCGCCGACAGGCTGCCGGCTCCGTTCAGCGCGAGCGTGCCGCTGTTGATGGTCGTATCGCCCGTATACGTATTCACGCCGCTCAGCGTCGTGGTCGCCGCGCCGTTCTTCGTGAGGCCGCCGCTGCCGCTGATCGTGCCGGTCAGCCCGAGAGCGTTGCTGCCGCCGAGCGTCAGCGTCGAGCCGGTGGCAAGATTGACCGTGTTGCCGAGCGTCACGTTCGTGCTCGCGTCGAGCGACGCCGACGCGTTGACGTTCAGCGCGCCGATGCCGAGCGCCGAATTGTTGCCGACCACCAGGCCGCCGGCATTCAGGTTCGTGGCGCCTGTGTAGCTGTTCGCGCCGGACAGCGTCAGCGTGCCGCCATCGTTCTTTGTCAACGCGCCGCCCCCCGACACTGTGCCGGACAGCGTCAGCCCGGTCGCACCCTGCACCGTCAGGCCGCCCGCGCCAAGCGACACGTTGTTGGAGACGTTGAGCCCCGTCGTGCCGGCCTGCAACGCGCCGCCGTTGCCCGTGACGGTACCGGTGCCGAGCGACGCGTTGTTGTTGATGATCGCCACGCCGCCCGACAGCGTCGCGTCCTGCGCGGTGGACGCGCCGTTGATCGTCCAGTTGCCGCTCGTGACGTCGAGGTGATTGAAGTTGATGTAGTTGTTGGCCGCGATCGTGCCGTTCGCCGCAGTTCCCTGCTGCAGGTTGAGCGTGTTGTTGCCGCCCGCGCCGCCGTCGACCACGCCGGTTGCCGCCACGCCGAGCGTGATCGGCCCGACCGTGATGTTGAATGCGCCGCCGGTGCCGCCGGCCGTGTTGACCGACGAGCCCGTCACGGCATTGAACGTATTCGTGCTGTTCGCCCCCATCGACACGCCGCCGTTGATCGTGCCCGAGTTGGTGAACGTATTGCCCTGCCCCGGTGTGCCGCTCGACCCCAACGACACGCGACCGGTGATCGTTCCGCTGTTCGACATGTTGACCGTGCCGCCGCCGTACGCGGCGACCACCGGCGCATCGGCGCCGGTCAGCGTCGCGCCGACCAGCGGGGAGGAGCCGATCGTACCCGTGTTCGTAATCGTCGACGTGCCGCCCGCGCCGTTTTGAACCGACAGCGCCATGCCCGTCACGCCGCTGATCGCCACGCCGGTCGAGCCCATCATCGTGCCGTTGTTGGTCACGGTCGTGGTGCTCGCCGCCGCGTTGCCGACCACCGTGCCGCTCGACAGCACGCCGAGCCCCGAGCCGAGCGCCGACGGGTCGATCGTGCCGTTGTTGGTCAGCGTGACGTTATTGCCGGTCAGCGACATCGCCGTGCCGCCGACGCCGAGCAGCACGCCGACGCTTGCACCGGGGTTGACCGTCGCGTTCACGTTGTTGGCGCTGTTCGAATAACTGGGCGCCAGCGGATTCGCGACGCCGGAACAGGTCACCGTGGTGCCCGCCGTGCTGCAGGTCGCGTGGGCGGGAACGATGCCCGCGCCCGACAGCGCCAGAAACACGCCCGTGGGCAACAGCAGTCTCGGAAACGGCTCACCCGCTTTTTTCGAACGCGCAATAGTCATGCTTTCCCTCGTTATTGATTTCGGCTTTGGTATTGGTATTGCGGCCACACCGACTGACGCACGGCAGAAAATCACGGATAAAAGCGTCCGCTCCGGCAATCGCGACGCGATGTCGGTTTATTCATGGATGAATTTTTTAACAACCTGGGAGTGCAGGTTCGGAACTAGTCGAATGACATGATGGTGGCCCCTGTATTTTTGCAGCGACTTTCTGGTTGATTTGATTACCGCCCTGCTTTTATCAGACAAGGCTATATCAAACTCGAACCGTTTTCCAGTCGATATTTCCCCGTCGGATCAAGGGTCAAGGAATATGTACTTTTTACTTCCCGACAGGCTATCGGAAATGACAATCCGGCACGTTTTTCGACGGCGCTTTTTGACTTTTCGCAAAGACACTGGATGCACCGCATCCGTGAAAACACTGATATATCGACTTGATTCAGTATCTGCGAATTTTGCAGTGCAATATATTAACCGTCCCGAATCGCCAATACGACTCATCCGCATTTGCCAAATTGGCATGCGAATGCGGATTCTCAAACAATCACGGGCGTTGCTTCGATTTTCGTCTCGAAATGAAGCGACAACGCAAATCGTTATCGTTCGTCCGGCGTCAATGACGTTCGCACCGCCGACACGAGACGGTAGGCAACCGGAGGGAGAAGGAAGCCACGCCGATTGGAAGCGCGCGCTCCCGGCGCCGTCGCCTCACGAAAACAGCCGCATCAAATAAAGCATCGGCCGAAACGAAACCGGCCGCGCATCCGGATTCACCCACAGCCGCACCGCATACACCGCGTAGGCCGGCACCTCGCGCCAGCTCGAATAGACATCGCGCCACTGAAAGCGGCGCGGATAGGCGGCGGAGATGTTCGACCGCGCAATGCCGACGCGCTCGAACGCGAGACGCGCCCGCGCAAGGTGGTAATACTGGCTGACGATCAGCACGCGGGACAGGCGATGCGCGTGCAGGTAGGCCAGCGTGTGCTGCGCGGTCGCGAGCGTGTTGTCGCCCTGGTCGTCGACGGCGATCCGGTCCGCCGGCACGCCGCGCGCAACGAGGTAGTCGCGCATCGCCGTCGCCTCGTTCAGCCCGGGGCCGTCGATCGCGCCGCTGACCAGAAACGCCGGGCACTGCCCCGCGCGATAGCAGCGCACGCCCACATCGAGCCGGGCCGCGAGCACGGGCTTCGGCGCGCCGGTGTCGTCGAGCGCGTTGCCGAAGATCACGGCGACGTCCGCCGGGTTGCTCGGCATCCGCATGCCATGGATTACGATCGCGGCGGCCGCCGCGGCCCAGACGCACGCAACGACGGCCAGCACGCGGCCGGCCCGGGCCGCAAAGCTCCGTTTGGTTCGATATTTCAAGGTATTCGGTCTCTCAGGTGTCGTCGGGCGCATCGGCCGGCCCAGCCCCGAACGGGCACGTCACGACGGGCGCGTCACGCTAGCACGGCGCGCTCGCGCCTGTCCATGCGACGAACCGATGCCGGCCACGCAGGTCGGCCATAGGGAGATCGAAAGAATGTGAAGGATGCGCCGCGCCGCGAAACCGGCACCGCCCGGGCTCAATCGACCGGGCACATCGCGAGCCGCCCCATCGCCTCGCCGGCGCCACGCACCGCGCAGGTGGCCGGCTCGTCGGCGATCCGCGCGACCAGCCCGGTCTCGTCGTACAGCAGGCGCTCGAGATCGGCGAGCAGCGCGCCGCCGCCGGTGAGCACCACGCCGCGATTCGCGATGTCGGTCACGAGTTCGGCCGGCGCGTTTTCCAGCACCGACTTCACCGCGCCGATCACCTGCTTGAGCGGCGCGGCCAGCGCGTCCGCGACGTCGTGGTTGGACAGCTCGACCGAACGCGGCAGGCCGTCGCCGATGCTGCGGCCGACGGCGCGGGTCGACGTGCGCGGCACCGCGCTGGTGGCCGAGCCGATCGCCTTCTTCACGTGCTCCGCCGTCTGTTCGCCGAGCAGCACGCCGTACAGGTTGCGGACATGGTTGACGATCGCCGCGTCGAACTGGCTGCCGCCGACGCGGATCGCCTCGCGGTAGACGATGCCGCCGAGCGCGATGACCGCGACTTCGGTGGTCCCGCCGCCGATGTCGATGACCATCGAGCCGACCGGCTCGGTCACCGGCAAGCCCGCGCCGAGCCCGGCCGCGAGCGACTCCTCGATCAGTTCGACCTCCGATACGCCGGCCGCGAACGCGGCCTCGCGGATCGCGCGGCGCTCGACGGCCGTCGCATCGGACGGCACGCACAACGTGACCTCGACGCGGCGGCCGAAGCGCGAGCGGGTGCGCGACATGTCGATGAAGCTGCGGATCATCTGCTCGGCCGCGTGCGCGTCCGCGATCACGCCGTGGCGCATGGGCCGCACGGCTTCCAGATGCCCCGGTTCGCGGCCGAGCAGCGCCTTGGCCAGCTCGCCGACGGCCTCGAGCGTCGGCCGCGCGTCGCTCGCGCCGCCCTTGCGGAAGCACACGACCGACGGCTGGTTCAGCACCACGCCGCGTTCATGCGTATAGATCCGCGTACTCGCCGTTCCCGGGTCGATCGCAACGGGTTGCGCAAACAACTTTCCGAACAGCGGTGTCGACATATCAAACCTTGGTGAGGGAACGGGCCGGGACAGCCGCGCCGCACTTTTTGCCGCGCGTCCATACCGCCCCATCACGAGCTTAGCGGCAAATCGTTCCGATACTTTAGGCAATTCCCATGATTTTTTCGCGACCAATTTGCCGAATGTGGCGTTCCGGGCACGTCCGGCTACGCAACGGCCTCTCGCGTCGGGCTTGTAAAACACGGTAATCTCTCGGTCTTGCCTGCTCCCGGCAGGCCTCAGACGCACGATCACGCCAGGTATCTTCGCCATGACAGCGACCGCTTTCTTCCGCTGGGCGCCGCTGGGCCCGCTCTGCACGACGCTCGTTGCCTTCTGGTGCTGCACGCTCGCCGCGCAACCGCTGCCGGCCGCCGAATCCGCCGCTGCCCAGACCGTTGCCGCTGCAGCCAACGCGCCGGCCGCCGCCACGCCCACCGCACCCGCTGCGTCCGCGCACACCTGCACGGCCGACGGCGGCCCGGCCGGCCGCCCGTCGATCGGCCTCGTGCTGTCCGGCGGCGGTGCGCGCGGCTATGCACACCTCGGGGTCCTGAAAGTCCTGGAGGACAACCGGATTCCGATCGACTGCATCGCGGGCACCAGCATGGGCGCCGTGGTCGGCGGCCTGTATGCGAGCGGGATGGCGGCCGACGAGATGCAGAGGCGGCTGTCCGAGGTCAACCTGGCGGATATCGCGTTCGACGTGACGGATCGCGCGGACCTGCCGCAAACCAGCCGCGAGGACGAACGCCTGTACATCAACGGGCTGACGCTCGGCTTCGGCAAAAAGGGCGTCAAGGCGCCGGTCGGCCTCGTCCAGGGCAACCGGCTGCAGGCGCTGCTCGCGAACTGGACGGCCGCCGTGCCGACCAACCAGCCGTTCGACCAGTTGCCGATCCCGTACCGCGCGGTCGCGACCGACCTGCAGACCGGCCAGATGGTCGTGCTCGACCACGGCTCGCTGCCGCTCGCGATTCGCGCGAGCATGGCGATGCCGGGCCTGTTCGCGCCGGCCGAGATCAACGGGCGCGCGCTCGTGGACGGCGGCCTCGTCAGCAACCTGCCCGTCGACACCGCGCGGCAGATGGGCGCGAACGTCGTGATCGCCGTCGACATCGGCTCGCAACTGCGCCCGCTCGACGCGCTCGCGTCGCCGGCCGACGTGATGCAGCAGATGGTCGGCATCCTGATCCGCCAGAACGTGACCGCGCAGCGCAAGCAGCTCGACGCGCGGGACGTGCTGCTCACGCCGGACCTGGGCTCGCTCGCGTTCACGGATTTCCAGAACGCGAAGCAGGCGATCGCCGCCGGCGCGGCCGCCGCGACCGCGGCGCTGCCGAAGCTGCGGCGCTTCGCGCTCACGCCGGAACAGTACGCGGCCTACCGGTCCTCACATGCGCAGCCGCTGCCGCCGCCGATCCGGATCACGCGCATCGACATCAAGACCAGCGGCGGCGTGCCGAAGCGCGTCGTCAGCAACGCGCTGCACGTGAAACCGGGCGACATCTATGATCCGAAGACCGTCAGCCAGGACCTGCTCGGCCTCACGACGGGCGGCAACTTCGAGAGCGTCACGCAGCAGATCGTCAGCCGCGGCGACGACAACGTGCTCGAGATCGACGCGCGCGAGAAGTACTGGGGGCCCAACTTCCTGCTGTTCGGGCTCGGCATGTCGAGCAGTTCGACCGACGAAGGCGGCTTCCGCCTGCACGTCGGCTACCGGCGGCCGTGGCTCACGGAATCGGGGCTCGAATTCCGCGCGGACACGACGATCGGCAGCGACCTGCAGTCGGCGCGCGTCGAATTGCGCCAGCCGCTGTCGACCGCGTACGGCGTCTACCTGTCGCCGTACGCGGAATATCAGCGTCGCTACGCGAACCTGTACGACGACTCCGGCGACGTGAAGATCACGCAGTACCTGATGCAGACGGCGCGCGCCGGGATCGACCTCGGCCTGCCGATCGCGCGGCTCGGCGATTTCCGCATCGGTCTCGGCTACGTGACCGGGCACGGCTCGCCGACCTACAACCTGCCGTTCGACGACGGCAGCGGCCAGGCGCTGCTATGGCCGAGCTTCACGTCGCAGGCGTTGATCGCGCGGGCGCGGCTCGTCATCGATCAGCTCGACGATCCGATGTTCCCGCGCAAGGGTTATTTCGGCGAACTGCGGGTCGAACGCTCGCTGGTGTCGCGCAACGGCGGCTCGGCACAGGATTTCGCCGACGGGATCAGCAACGCGCCTTACACCGAGATCTACGGCAAGGCGATGATCGCGCAGCAGTTCGGCCGGCACAGCGTCAGCGCGACGATCGAAGGCGGCAAGAGCATCGGCGGCACCAACCTGATCAATGCGTTCAACTTCACGCTGGGCGGCTTCCAGCATCTGTCTGCCTATGCGGCCGACCAGTTGAACGGCAACGAGCTCGCGTACGGACAGATCACGTACATGAACCAGTTGATGACGTTCAACGCGTCGCCGATCAAGGCGCTGTCGGTGGGCGCCAGCGCGGAAGTCGGCAACGTCTGGTCGAGCGGCCAGAAGATCGGCGGCGGCGCGCTCAAGCAGAGCTACACGTTCTTCACGAGCCTGTCGACCGCATTCGGGCCCGTCTATATCGGCGTGGCGCTCGCGCCCAGCGGCCGACGCAACTTCTACCTGCAGCTCGGCCGTACTTATTGAGCATGCGCGGATGCCGCTGCGGCGGCATCCGTGGCGCCGTCCCGGCGGCAGCTGTCGACTTCACGGCGGGCCGCGGGTCGGGCCTCGCGCGACGTCGTGCTAGACCGGCCAGCTGATCTCGAATCGCGCGCCGCCGAGTTCGACCGGATCGACGACCGCGATCCGGCCGTTGTGCGCGTGGAGCACCTGTCGCGTGATCGACAGGCCGAGCCCGTAGCCGCCGGTGCGGCGGTCGAGGCGCACGAATGCGTCGAAGATCCGTTCGCGCTCGCTCTCGGGCACGCCGGGGCCGTCGTCCTCGACGAAGATGCCGACGTTGCCGTGCACGAGCGAGATTCCAACGACGATCCGCGATTTCGCGTACTTGCTCGCATTGCGCAACAGGTTGCGCATCGCATACGACATCAGCCGCCGGTCCATCTTCACGCGCAAATCCGCTCCGATCTCGATGCGCGACTCGATCGCCCGGTCCGGATACAGCAGTTGCGCGTCGTTCACCTGATGCTCGAACCACGCGACGGGCGCCGTCATCTCGAGGTTCGACTGCAGCGAGCTGTATTCGAGCCGTGCATACGTGAGGCTCATGTCGATCAGCTCCTCGAGCTCGGTCACGTCCTGCGCGATGCTGTCGAGCGCGCCCTGGTATTCGGCCGCCGAACCCGGTTCGCGCAGCATTTCGAGCGCGAAGCGCACGCGCGCGAGCGGCGTGCGCAACTCGTGCGAGATCCCGTTGGTCAGATCGCGCTGCGCGGCGATCAGCCGCTCCATGCGCATCGCGAGCGCATTCAGCGTGCGCGCCAGCGGGCCGATGATCACGCTGTGCGATTCGCGCGCGCGCGTGTTGAAGCGCCCGCCGGTAAAGTCGATCGCGCGCTCGCGCACCATCACGAGATCCGACCAGACCGGCCGCATCCACCGGTACGCGGCGAGCGCGGGCGCGGTAAACACGAACGCGAGCACGATCCAGATGTCGCCCGGCAGCGAGTCGAACGCATGCCATACGACCTGCGGCGACAATTCGACGCACAGCGCGAGCGCGGGCACCAGCGCGGTCAGCAACACGAGGCCGAGCAGATGCAGGTAGGTGCGCAGGTACAGGCGCGACCAGCTCGGTATGCGGTCGGCGCGTGTGTCGGTCCACGCGCGCCGGAAATGCAGCCAGCGCCATTTGACGTAGCGCAGCGTGGGCAGCGGCGGTGCATCGGGGTGCGAACGGGTTCGTCGAATCATCGCGGCTCCCGGCCGGCGGGCGGAATGCCCGCGCGGAACGTGACGGCGTCGCGCGAGCGCGGCGTCATTCCCACGCGTGCTTGCTGAATTGATAACCCTTGCTGCGGATCGTCTTGATCCGCTGCGGGTTGCTCGCGTCGTCGCGCAGCTTGCGGCGCAGCTTCGAGATGCGCCCGTCGATCGTGCGGTCGAGGCCGTCGAATTCGACGCCGCGCAACTGCAGCATCAGATCGTCGCGGCTGACGACTTCGCCCGCATGACACACCAGCGCCCACAGCAGGTCGAATTCGGCCGACGTCAGATCGGGCGTGCTGCCGTCGGGCAGCACGACGGTGCGGTCGGTGCGGTCGATCGAGAACTTGCCGAACGCGTAGCGCTCCGGCTGCGGCGCGGTGCTCTCGGCCGCGCGCGCGGGCGCACGGCGCAGTTGCGCCTTGATCCGCGCGAGCAGGATGCGCGGCTCGACCGGCTTGTGCACGTAGTCGTCCGCGCCGAATTCGAGGCCGAGCAGCTCGTCGAACGGTTCGTCGCGCGCCGTCACCATGATGATCACGCCGTCGTACTGCTTGCGCGCCTCGCGGCAGATTTCGAAGCCGTCCTTGCCCGGCAGGTTCACGTCGAGGATCACGAGATCGGGACGAATGGACAGGATCGCCGGCACCGCGGCGTCACCATGCAGCACGGTGTCGACTTCATAGTCGTTCTTGCGCAGGTAGCCGGCGATCAGCGTGGACAGGCGGGTGTCGTCTTCGACGAGCAGGATGCGAAAAGACATGGGTAGCGGTCGGATCATCGGGAAAGCCGCGGCGGCGCCGGCCGGTGCCGGACGCCGGCCCTCGGCCGAAACGTACCGCATGATACTGCGCCCGCCGCCTGCCTGTTTGCCGGTCTTGAAAATAAGGGCGCGATTCCGGCCGAGCTTGACGAATCGGCGCCGGGACGGTTCCATACGGGCTCGCCGGAATCCGGCCGTGCCTCTACCCTGCCCGACGTGATGAATTATCAATCGATTCTTGAACGCATCCACACCGAACTCGCCCCCTGGATCGGCCAGGGACGGGTGGCCGACTATATTCCCGAGCTCGCGAAAGTGCCCGCCGACAAGTTCGGGATGGCCGTCGTGACGCTCGACGGAAACGTTTACACGGTCGGCGATGCGTACGAGCGCTTCTCGATCCAGAGCATCTCGAAGCTGTTCGCGTGCACGCTCGCGTTCCAGCTGCTCGGCGACGAGCTGTGGGAACGGGTCGGCCGCGAGCCGTCCGGCACCGCGTTCAACTCGCTGGTCCAGCTCGAAAGCGAGCGCGGCAAGCCGCGCAATCCGTTCATCAATGCGGGCGCGCTGGTGGTCACCGACGTGCTGTGCCGCCGCTTCGTGAAGGCCGAGACGGCGCTCGTCGAATTCGTGCGGCGGCTGATCGGCTCGAACGACATCGACTACGACTCGCGCGTCGCGTTGTCGGAGTTGCAGCACGCGGAACGCAACCGCGCGATGGCGCATTTCATGGCGAGCTTCGGCAACATGCAGATGCCGCCCGATACGGTGATCGACGCGTATTGCCGCCAGTGTGCGATCGAGATGAACTGCGTCGAGCTTGCCACCGCGGCGCTGTTCCTCGCGAATGGCGGTATCGCGCCGGCGACCGGCGAACGGGTCGTCGATTCGAGTTCGGCGAAGCGGCTGTCGGCGCTGATGTTGACCTGCGGGACGTACGATGCGGCGGGCGATTTCGTGTATCGCGTCGGGTTGCCGGCGAAAAGCGGCGTCGGCGGCGGGATCGTCGCGGTGCTGCCCGGGGAGATGGCCGTGTGCGTGTGGGCGCCAGGGCTGGATGCGAACGGGAACTCGCTGGCGGGGACATTGGCGCTGGAGTGGTTGACGACTTATACGGAGCGGTCGATTTTTTGAAGCGTCGAAGTCAAGCGTGCCTCATCTGGCGCGACGGCGGCAGATTCCTGTCGGCGCGCGCCAGAGCGCTCAATGGGAAATTCGGCCATCGGCAGCAATCGACCCATCTCAGGCCGGTCGACGGCGTAGCCGCGGATTGATCCAATCGCCCACAATCACGCCCCCTCTTTCGCGAGCGACCGCCAGGTAGCACAGAATTCACTGCGAGGATTGGCTGGCCGCGCAGCGCGTGCTCATCCCACCTGCGGTGGACGCGTCGCCGTCAATGCTTCAGCTACTTGCCACAGGCGAATCGAATCCGCGCTCTTGGCGGAGCGGGGCTGTTTGGCAACGTGCGAGTTCCCGACGAGCAGAAAACGTGGGCCGTAGAATGCGCCCTGAGTCGCTGTGGGATCGACTGCCGCGCGCAAGAGCGAGTCCGTGGCCCATTCCACGTCCATGGACGGTACAAGTCGGAACGATAGCCTCTTGCGGGTTGAATCAGTACCCATATTCGGACCGCTCGTCTGAAGATTGGTGCGCGTATGGCCTGGGTGGGCACTCGTACTGAGCAGGGGCCAGCCACGCTCGCGCGCAATTTCTGCCAATCGATTCGCCAACAGCAGGCAGGCCAGCTTGGACTGCGCATACGCCGTCATGGGCTTGTACGACCTTTCGCCTTGAAGGTCGTCGAAATTGATTGTGGCACCCATTGCGGCGCTGCTTGTCATCGTGGCGACGCGAGGAGACTTCGCTTCAAGCAGAAGCGGCAACAGCAGATTGGTCAGTGCGAAGTGACCCAGAAAATTGGTCGCAAGCTGTAGCTCGAATCCGTCCGAGCTCAGTACACGCGTCGGCGGCATCATGATCCCTGCGTTGTTGACGAGCACGTCGAGAGGGCGTCCCTCCTCGAGCAACTGGCGACCAAAATTCCTCACACTCGCGAGGCTGGAGAGATCCAACGTGCGGACCTCAATCGATGTCCCTGGAAACTCCTTGCGTATATCCCGGCGGGCGGCATCGCCTTTCGACTCGCTGCGTACCGCCATGATGACGTCGGCACCAGCCGCCACCAATCGCCTGGTCGCCTCCTTGCCGGTGCCGCTATTGGCTCCGGTAATGACAATACGGCGCCCCCGCTGATCAAGAGGTTTGTACATTCGCGTTTCTCCTATGATTTCATTCGATAAAGCCGGGCTCGGACGCGGACAGCTGGCAGGCATTCAGCTTCAGCCGACAACGCACGTGCGGCTGGGAAATGGGTCTGGTGTCGGCCGGTCCGGGTGGACCCGCAGGGATGACTTTGGTGAAGTACACCGCATAGTGTAGTTTTCCGGACGAAAAGTAAACTCACCAGTGTAAATTTTCGGCTGCTTGGGCAGCCCACCCCCGACGTGCCTTACCGACCGCAAGTGGCCGAACCCGGTCGTCGAAGGCAGCACGGCACTCCCCCGTCCGTCGGTACCGATGGAATCGCATGCGGGTTATATATTCGTAGCGCAGGACGCTGGCGCTGGAGTGATTGACGACTTATACGGGGCGGTCGATTTTTTTAGGTGGCGAAGTTAGACGCATCTCACCCGGCACAACGGCGGCAGGTTAATATCGGCATACTCAATGGAGAGCACGTCGCCTTACAACAATCGGCCTTGAGAGACACCCGAAGGCTTATACAAAAAATCAACAAAAATGAAAATATTGCTCATCGCCTCGCTAGGAGTTTCATTGTTTTCTCAAACATCCCAAGCCTTTGCGGATAGTGATAACGGAAAAAAGATCTTCCTGGCGAGATGCGCCATGTGTCACGGAGCAGACGCCAGAGGAACGGGACCATTGGCCAATAAAAGCAACCCGCCCACGCCCGATCTTACGACGCCCGCTTTCAAAAAACGGCTGAGTGATTACCCGGGCGTTATCGTTTCATCCGTCATACTTCGCCCGAACGGCGACCTGATTCCCAAAACCTTGCGAGAGAATGGCGTAAAACTGCCGCCGCATCCGTGGACGGTCAAAGATTTTCGCGATTTGAATCAATATATGACCGGATTGATTTCAAAGAAATAGCATACTGAACTTCGATACATCGGCTAAGCGATTTCATCCATTCGTTGCATCGGCGGGTTGAATCCTAAAAGTACGGCGGTCACTCGTCCGGATACTGTCGCTGGCAGGGGTCGGCCGATGCGGTCTTCCGGTGAGCGTCAGTCCGGCATCCCGTCATGGTCGCCGAGCGGTCTGTCGGGCCAGTCCACCCATCGGTCCGCGCGGGTCAGTTCGTACGCTTCGTTGAGCGGGTAACGAATGCGGTTGTCGTCGCGAGGACGTTCGCCGATCACCATCAACCTGACTTCGTCCTTCGTATTGTTGATGAAGGTGTGACAAATTCCGGTGCCTGCCGGAAACGCGACGGAATCGCCCTCGGCAATGGGGTGAAGCACGCCGTCGATCCATACGTCGGGCTTGCCTTCGAGCACGTACACAAACTCCTGCTCGGTACTTTCGGCGTGGGGATATGACGTCCGCCGTCCGGGCAGAAGCCTGACATGATGGATTCCAATACGCGTAATGCCGAGTGCGGCTGAAAGCGGCGCGTCGAACGCCATTGGCTCGGTATCGCCGCGATAGGAATGCGCATCCGGTTCTTCGAGTTCAGTCCAGTGCTTGATGAAATCTGGCCGGCTCATCGGGGTTCTCCTTTAAGAGGCGCGCCGCGTCGTTGAACGGATCACTGGAGAACGATGACTTTTCCACCGTTACGCTCGAACTCGGCGCGAGTCGTACGACTGGCCTCCTGTGCCAACGCGTCACTAAAAATGTCTCGAAAAAACAATTTTGGTGGCCGATACGCTTCCCGGAACATCTGGAACGACCCGCCTGCGACGTTCGGGCCATCGTCAACACGCACCAGCCACGAGCACTTGAGATCGAGCCGCTTAAGCGCGGCGTTTACCCGATGTTCAACAGCAAGATAACCGTCCGTACCCTTCGCTATCGCGCGGAACTCTTCTGCCGTTACCTGCGTAACGACGATTTCCGGTTGATCCGTGCTCGTCAAGGACACCCATCCCAGGGTCGCCATGTCGGTGTCGGCAGAAAATTCAACGATCGGAAATTGTTCCGCGCTGGTATCCGACTGTAACCAAACGATGGTGTCGTAAATAGTGGTCATGGTAGAGGGAGGATAGGCAAATCAAGCGGTGCTGCCAACATGACAGAATCGATTGTCGACGAACGATACAACCTTGTTGAGCGACCGAGAACGGCCGCTTCTCGCCCGACAGTCTTGGGGGTTCTCTCATGTGGCTGCAATGCCGTCGACGGGGCTACCGATAACCTGCTCTATCAGCCAGCGTCGAGCAATGTCGGTACATATTGATGGCCGCTCCAGCGTCGGAAAGTGCCCGCATCCTTCCAGCGTCTCGAAACGAGCATGCGGCATCATCCTGGCGATCCGACGGCCGACATCGACCGGAACGAAGCGGTCTGCCTCGCCCCATATGAGAAGTGTCGGAATCGCACTCGTGGCCAGCGTCGACCAATGATCCGAGCGAGTCAAAGTCGCATCGGATTGTCGCGCGAACATGTCGGCACCCGTATCGCGAGCCATTTGAACAAACGCTGCTCTCGACCTGATATCTACAGGGGGAATGGCGTTTTCGGCAAATTCGGCGATAACTTGCTCATGTTCCCCCTCCCGAATCCTTCGGCTGGTGTCGCGAACACGATCCGGATACGGGGGTAGTCCGGGCTGACAGTTCATCAACCACAGTCCACGCACGCGCTGCGGCGCGCACGCGACTACTTCCATCGCGATACAACCACCGTAAGCCGTGCCTGCAATGATGAATGGGCCGTCGATGGAAGCAAGCAGCCTCTCGGCGCTTTCAGCGAACGTAGGATAGGCCAGCATCCGGACGGACGGTACGACCAGATCGTTCAACCGTTCGAGTTGATCGGCATACATGCGTCCGTCGCAGGGCATTGCGGGCAAAAAGACGAGCGGTAATGGCATGGCACTCTGCGAAGACGGATTGCACGACTGCGGTAACAAGTTTGCGACCTCGGCGGTCAATTTTTTGAAGTACGCGCGCAAAAAATTCAGACGCGACTCGTCAACAGCGCGGACTCCTTCAGGCCCACCGCACCGATTTCCGCTTTAGACACGTTATTCCGCCTGATTCATTTGTTTCCTGCCAATCGTTCGGCCGATCCGGAACGATCGGCGCGGGCGTCGCAAGCCACTGGCACAACGAACCATCGGACAACGCGTCTTTCACCATGCCGTCGATCCCGGCATCGATATCGCAATCCAGCTCCCATCCGGCCGCGACGATGAACATGGGCGACTGGTGTGCCGCGTAATCCTTTATATCAACCAGGAGAGACTCCAGTCGAAATGAATCGGCATCCGCCGACAGCGGCAAGGAAATCGAAAACTGCGCACCCCACTCGCGCTCTTCAATTCGCATGCAACCGCGAGCACCCGTGAATTGTGTCGACTTGGCCCCGTAGACGAAAAGCAGCTCATCCTCCCCCGCCCGCCATCCCGCCAAGCCTTCGCCGTCGGCCCATTCTTTGCGGACCTCCGATCCGGTCTTGAAATCGAGGACGGACACTTCGTGAAACGCATCAAAGAACGGGGTGCAGATTTTCGCGAGGGAAAAAACGATCTCCTGGCGCTCGGCCAGCGAGACCGATCGCTCTAACGTCACGGATATATCGAAGCGTTCCGGCATTGCCTGATTCTCCATCGGACAGCCACACTGGAAGTACGCCCTTGAATCAGATCTCTTCAAGCCGAGATCGCACGCTGAACAGCGATCTCGCGACAGCCTACATCGGAGCCCCCTCCGCACCAGCCACGTGCGCCGGCAAAACCTGCTCAGCGGAGTCGGCGCGAGAACGCATCCCGGTTTATATTGCATCGGTTCGCGCGTACCAACGTCAGATAAGGCTGCACCGAAAAAATTGCCCGAGCTATTGGAGAGCGTCATTCATGAACGAGGAAACCGCACCGGATATCGAAATGGCAACCCACACGCCCGCCCATGGTGACAACACGCCTGCTCAAAGCACGCTCTACCAGATTCCCCCGATCGCGCCATCCAAAACCGCGCTGCTCGTCATGCATTACCAGACCGACATCCTCGGCCTGTTCCCGTCGGTCGCGCCCGAGCTGCTCGCCAATACCCGCCGCCTCTGCGACGCGGCACGCGCCGCCGGCGTCGGCGTCTGGTTCGCGAATCTCCGCTTCAGCCCCGGCTATCCGGAAGTCAGCCCGCTCAACAAGAACGGCCAGGGCATCAAGCAACTCGGCCTCTTCATCGACGATGCCCCCTGTCCCGAACTGGCCAAACGACCCGACGAACCGCTGATCGTCGCCCACCGCGCGAGCGTGTTCTTCGGCACCGATCTGCAGGCGCGGCTCATTGCCCAAGGCGTCGATACGCTGATCATGGTCGGCATCGCGTCGACCGGCGTGATGCTGTCGTCGATCGCCCATGCGAGTGACGCCGATTTCCGCCTCTACACGATCAAGGATTGCTGCTACGACCCGGACCCGATCGTCCACGAGCATCTGTTCGCCACCGCGTTCGAATCGCGCACGACGGTACTGTCGCTCGCGGATGCGCTGCGGCTGCTGGCGTGACGACGGGCGAGCCGCAGCATCCGCCTCACTTCGCGATAAACACCCCCGACGTCGGACACGTGCCCTGCGTATTGCCGTCCGTCACGAGCGACGCCGCGCTCGGAAATTGCGCGGTCGCATTCGTCTTCACCGCGATCCATGCTTCGGTGAAATAGCTCACGCCGTTCGTCTTCGTGCACTTCAGCGACACCGCGCTGCGCGTGTTGCTGCCGAACGCGCCTTCGAACGCCGACAGCAACTGGTTACGCGTGACCGTCTTGCCCGCGTTCGCCTGCAGGAACGCGTTGAACGACGTGTTGCCGAGCCGGCTGATCATGCCCGACGCCTGGTTCCAGTACGCATCGGGCGTCGCCGAATTCGAACACGTGCCGTGCTTGAACCATTCGTGCTTGTCGAGGCACGAAGCAACGCCCGGCATGTACGTCGACAGCGTGTTGCGGGTCGCGCTGCTGATCGGGTACGCGTCCATGCTGCACCACTGGTGCGCGTTGTCGAGGTCGATGTCGTTCTGCGGCACGCCGCAGTAGAACGGCTGGTTGCCGTCGTAGCGGTTCGGCCACAGCCCGTGCAGCGACAGGCTCGTCGCCGCGTACGAGCCGGCGAGGTTCGTGCATTCCGGGGTGTCGTGCGACGCGCAGAAACCCGGCTCCCACGACGCGGCGAGCAACAGGTAGTCGTAACTGGTCTGCGCGGCGGCGTGCAGTGAAACGGAAGCGACGGCGAGTGCGGCAGCGGCGCGGGCGAGCGTCTTGAGCATGGCGTGTTTCCTCGGAAAAGGCTTGCGGTCGCGGGATGCGCCGCAAGGTTGTCGAATGTCTGCCCGCGATTGTTGCTGCCGCAACGTGGCACGAATGTGAAGGTGCACGAAAGAATGCGCGCTTCGCTCAGGTGCCCAACTGCGTACACGCGCGCGCCGACGCTTCGGGCCCCTCGAGCGCGAGAATCTGCCACACGCCGATGCTGACGCGCCGGCGCGCCGCGGTCGACGCATCGGCCAGCAACGCCTCGACACGCGGTGCGACATCGGGCGCCTTCTGCTGCAGCGCAGCGTGATGCCGCGCGCGCGACGCCGGTTCCGGTTCGTACACGTCGCACAGGCGCACCATGCCGGCGAGGCCGGCCAGCGTGTCGTCCTTGTCGATCGCACCCGGCTCGACCGGCGCGAGCCCGTTGCGCTCGTCCGGCGGCAGCTTGCTGCGCGCGCCTTCGTCGATCGCCGTGGCCGAAGCCGGCGGCAGGCCGCCGATCGCCGCGACGATCCGGCTGCCCGCGGCGATCATGTCGCCCTGGCACGCGATCCTCTCGGCGGCCGGGACGTTCGAGCAGAACGACACCGACGTCCGGTACACGTCGTTGCTCATGCGCGGCACTTCGTCGGTGCCCGCCTGCGCGAAGCTGGCGCTTGCCAGCGCCAGCGTCAACGCGGCGGGAATCAGGATGCGGAACGCCGTCGTCTCGTTCATTGTTGTCGTCCGTGGGTTTTTATCGCGGGCAATATCGGCGGGCCGCACCGCGCGCAGGCGCCCTTCGTGATGCCGGACCCGCTTCCGGCGCCACGCGTTTTACTTCATCGACACCGCCTCCGATCCGCCGGGCGACAGCGCTGCGCTGTCCTGCTCGCGCCATGCACGCCGCGATGCCATGATCGCGCTCACCGCCGAGCGCGCGACCTTCCACCACGCGAACGGACGCGGATCGGCGAGCATGCTGAGCGCACGTGCATAGTCGAGCGTGAGGCCGGGCGTCCACGCCATCGTCACCGCGCGCTTGCGGATCTGCGCGGCCACCCATAGCTCGGGGGTAAGCAGCAGCCGCACGAATGCCCCCCATCCGGCCCGCGCGCCCTTCAGGCGCCACACCGCACCGTCGAGCGCGGCCTCGAGCGCATTCGACACGGTGCTCGAGCAATTGCGGTACGTGAGGTTGTACGTCGTGTTCTGCCGGTACGACGACCAGAACGCGTCGAGCTTGGCCGGATCGTAGTTGCGAATGCGCACGCGCACGGTCGACGGACACCACGCCTTCGACTCGGTCGCATAGTCGGGCTGGAACAGGCCGGGCACGTCGTTCTCGCGCGTCGCCCGCAGGATGCGCGTGAATTCGTCCGGAGAACGATCGATTTCGACGCCCGGATACAGGCTGATGTAGATGCCCTCTGGCGACTCCAGCGCCGCATGGCCGGTCGAGATCACGCCGTTGACGTCCACCGCCGCGATGTAGCGGTCGATCACCGGGTAGCGCTGCGCTTCGGCCTTCGACGTGCCGGTCGGCGTCCATACGTGCACGGTGAGCGCCCGCTCGCCGTCGGCCGGCGGGCCGTCCCATTCGGATTGCGCGAACTGCGGCTGGTCCGGTGCGTCGTCGAGATCCGGTGCAAGCGCCGGCGTGGGCGACGTCGCGAACGCCGGGTTGCGCGTCAGCCGCCGCACGCGTGCGGCGAGGCTCAGCATATGCATCCCGCCGAACATCAGCAGCAGGCCGAGGCAGTACGGCACGGTGCCCGCGTAGTGCGTCGGGTACGGCTGGAAAAAGAAAATCGCCAACAGGATCTCGACCACGCCCCACGCGAACGCGACGTGCCAGCGGCGATAGCGCACCATCCACGCGGACGTGCATTGCAGCAGCCCGTCGACGAGAAACAGCGTGCCGAAGATCATCGACAGCAGAAAGTGGCCGTGATGATGGCCGGCGAACACGAGCCCCGCCGCCATCACGACCGCGATGCCCTTCACGTAGCGCAGGATGCGCTGCCCGCCGACACCGCTGCCGGCCACCGCGAGCGTCGCGAGTCCCTCGATCAGGAACAGCCACGCGAACAGCTCGATCGGAAAATGCAGCGCGCCGTCGAGTGCATCGACAAAAATGCCGATGCCCGCGGCCACCCACAGCCAGCCGAGCACGGTCAGCCCGCGCCAGCGGGTTCGCAGATATTCGATGCCCAGCAGCAGCAACACCAGTCGTACCATTGCGCCCTCGTATCTTTTTCGGGATACGCGCGGCCTCGCGCTCCCTGTCGTGTCGACCGCGTGTCGGGCGACGCGCCGGCCGGAAAGCGGTCATCGTTGCCAGCGCGTCATGTCGTCGACATGCTCGATGGCGGCCGGCACGCGCCGCTCTGGGCGAATAATAAGATATGAAGGGGCCGCTTGAAAGCCTCGCGAAAACGTCTTCGATGGGGCGCGGAGGGGAGCGGCTGCCCACTGCCACAGCAGGGTTCGGGTTCGACAACGTGCGACGGATACGCGAGAATCCGGCTTCCGAGGGCGAAAGCCACCCAACCGAACCGCACAGACGGGACAAGAACACATGCATGGACCGATTCAACGCCGGCACATGCTGGCCGCCACTCGCCGGGTTCCACGCCGGCCCCTGTCCGTCATGGCGCTGGCCGACGCATGAAACAGGAGCATCGACATGCCCCATCCGCCGCTTCATCCATCCTCGCTCGGCCCGCAACTCAAGCGCTGGCGCGCGCTGCACCGCGTGAAGCAAAGCCATGCAGCCGAACTGTTCGGCGTCGCGCAATCGACGATCTCGCGCTGGGAAGCCGGCCTCCAGCAGATGTCGCCCGCCGAGCGCGCGACGGCCGAACGGCTGCTCGCGGCGCGCCTCGACTCGGCGGGCGACCACGCACTCGCGCGGCTGATCGCCGGCAGCGCGGGCCGCATGCATCTCGTGTGCGACCTCACGCACCGCCTGCTGGCCAGTTCCCCAGCACGCGCGGCCGAGTTCTCGCAACCGCTTTCGACGTTGCTCGGCACGTCGCTGTGGCGCTACGCGACACCGGAGATCGTCCGCATGGAAGCCGCGCTCGACCCGTTCGGCTGGCACGACCGCGCGGGGCCGCCGAGCGTCGAGTTCGACACCGGCGCGAATGCGTCGCGCGTCGTGCCGATTCGCGGCAGCCGATGCCGGTGGACACGGATGACACTGTCGGACAGCTCGGCCGTGCGGCTCGTGGAGACGCTCGACGCACACTGACAGTCGCGCATATTTCATGCGTGGACGCACCACGGCCGGCCGGCGTACGCTTGGCGGTTCATCGCAACGACGCCGACCATGAACCCCGATACGATCCACGCGCGACTCGCGTTCCTGCGCGAAGCCGAACGCCTGAAGGACGTGCTGCGCAGCAGCCACACGTCGGCCGGCCGCCCGGAAAGCACGGCCGAGCACAGCTGGCGGCTGTGCCTGATGGCGCTCGTGTTCACCGACGCACTGCCCGGCGTCGACGCGCTGAAGCTGCTGAAACTGTGCGTCGTCCACGACCTCGGCGAGGCGCTGCACGGCGACATCCCCGCGATCGAGCAGGCCGCGCATCCCGACAAGAGCGCACATGAACGCGACGACCTGCTGACGCTGACCGCGTCGCTAGACCGCGCGGTGCGCGACGAGATCGTCGCGCTGTGGGACGAATACGAGGCGGCCGCCTCACCCGAAGCCCGCGCGGCGAAGGCGCTCGACAAGCTCGAAACGATCGTGCAGCACAACCAGGGCAGCAATCCGCCCGATTTCGACTATGCGTTCAATCTCGGCTACGGCCGGCGCTATACCGATGCTGCGCCGCTGTTCCGCGCGATCCGCGAAATCGTCGACGCCGATACGCAGCGCAAGATCGACGCGGGTGGGGAGCGCGCATAGGCTCGCAGGATCGGGAAACTTCACGCTCATACCCCTGTACGAATGGGGCCGACGCCGGAGCAGGTTGATGCGCTGCGCGCGCTCGACGAGGAACGTGACCGACCGATGATGGCGATCGTCGCCGCACGGCAGCAGTGCGGGCGCGGCGAATCACCGCCTTTTCACAGATCGAGACAATTGCGCCGTCCGGCCCGCATATCGGTACGGCGTCCACACAATTCAGCACAATTTCCACACGTTTTGGCGCGAATTCCTCGCTTACCATGAACGCCTGATTCGATTCGGCACACCCGCGCGATGCGTACGCGGAACCCGTCGCGGGCAACATGCCCGGCATGCGACGCCGACCGGATCGTTCCGCTCGGCCGCACGCATCGCCGGCGCCGGCTTCATCCTCGCCGCATTCTCATGACCCAGAAGACCCATCGCCGCCGGCGCATCGTGCTGGCTACCCTTGCCGTCGTCGCGATCGCCGTCGGCATCACGCTGAAGGCCTGCGCGCCGACCAAGCATCCGCAATACCTTTCCGCGCCGGTCACGCGCGGCGATCTCGAGAACGCGGTGCTCGCGACCGGCGCGCTGCAGGCGTTCAGGCAGGTTGACGTCGGCGCGCAGGTGTCGGGGCAATTGAAGACGCTGAAGGTCAAGCTCGGCGACAAGGTCACGAAGGGCCAGTGGCTCGCCGAGATCGACCCGGTGATCTCGGAAAACGCACTGCGCCAGGCGCGCGCCAGCGAAGAAAGCCTGCGCGCGCAGCAACGATCGACCGCCGCACAGTTGACGCAAGCCGAACTCGCGTTCCGCCGCCAGCAGGCGATGCTGCCCGACGATGCGACGTCGCGCGAATCGTTCGAAGCCGCGAAGGCGACGCTCGACGTGCAGCGCGCGACCCTCGCGTCGCTCGCCGCGCAGATCCGTTCGGCCCGCATCCAGATCGAGACCGCACAAGCCAACCTCGGCTACACGCGCATCGTCGCGCCGATCGACGGCGAGGTCGTCGCGATCGTCACGCAGGAAGGCCAGACCGTGATCGCGCAGCAGCAGGCGCCGGTGATCCTGAAGCTCGCGAATCTCGACACGATGACCGTGAAGGCGCAGGTGTCGGAAGCGGACGTGATCCGCGTGAGCGCCGGCCAGACCGCTTATTTCACGATTCTCGGCGAACCGGACAAGCGTCACTACGGCAAGCTGCGCGCGATCGAACCGGCACCGCAGAACTACGCCGACGCGCAAAGCGCGCTCGGCGGAGGGGCCGGCGGCGGCGCGAAGCCGAACGCCGCGGTGTTCTACAACGCGCTGTTCGACGTGCCGAATCCCGAGCACCGGCTGCGCATCGCGATGACCGCGCAGGTCAACATCGTGCTCGGCAACGCGCGCAACGCGCTCAGCATCCCGGCCGCCGCGCTCGGCGAGAAGCGCAAGGACGGCACCGTCGCGGTACGCGTGCTGCGCGCCGACGGCAGCACGGAAACGCGCCACGTCCGCATCGGCATCAACAACAACGTGCGCGTCGAAGTACTGGCCGGCCTGAAGGACGGCGAGCGTGTCGTGATCGGCGAAGCGTCGGCGGACGAGCGCGCGCCGCTGTCGGACGTGGTGTAACGATGCGCCAGCCCCTGCTGAAACTCGCCGCCGTCACGCGACGCTTTCCGGCCGGCGACAAGGACGTCGTCGTGCTGAACAACGTCAACCTGTCGATCGGCGCGGGCGAGATCGTCGCGATCGTCGGCGCGTCGGGCTCCGGCAAGTCGACGCTGATGAACATCCTCGGCTGCCTCGATCATCCGAGCGAAGGCACGTACACGGTCGGCGGACGTGACACGCACATGCTCGACAGCGACGAACTCGCGCAGCTGCGCCGCGAGCACTTCGGCTTCGTGTTCCAGCGCTATCACCTGCTGCCGCACGTCGACGCGGTCGCGAACCTCGAAATGCCGGCGATCTACGCGGGCACCCCGCGCGCCGATCGGCACGCCCGCGCCCGCGAACTGCTCGCGCGCCTCGGGCTCGCGGATCGCGCGCATCACCGGCCCGGCCAACTGTCCGGCGGCCAGCAGCAGCGCGTGAGCATCGCGCGCGCGCTGATGAACGGCGGCCAGGTGATCCTCGCGGACGAACCGACCGGCGCGCTCGACACGAAAAGCGGCCAGGACGTGATCCGCATCCTGCACGAGCTGAACGCGCTCGGCCATACGATCGTGATCGTCACGCACGACAAGGCCGTGGCGCGCCATGCGCGGCGCATCATCGAGATCAGCGACGGCGAGATCGTCGCGGACCGGCCGAACCGCCACTACGCGGAGGCATTCGCGGAAGTGGGCGTCGGCGCGGCCGCAACGACGGAAACGGCAGCCGACACGCGGTCCGCGCCGGCTTCCGGCGACGCACCGCCGCCCGCCAATAACGATACCGCCGCCGATCCCGCCCCCCGCGCCCGACGCTTCGCCGCCGGCACCGGCCGTTTCGCCGAAGCATGCCGGATGGCGTGGATCGCGCTCGTGTCGCACCGGCTGCGCACGCTGCTGACGATGCTCGGCATCATCATCGGCATTACGTCGGTCGTGTCGATCGTCGCGGTCGGCGAAGGCGCGAAGCGCTACATGCTCGAAGAAATCGGCAGCATCGGCACCAATACGATCAGCCTCTATCCGGGCTCCGACTGGGGCGACAGCCGCGCGGACACGATCCAGACGCTCGTGCCCGCCGACGTCGCCGCGCTCGCCGAGCAGCCGTACGTCGACAGCGCGACGCCCGAAACGTCGCGCACGCTGCTGCTGCGCTACCGCAACGTCGACGTCCACGCGCTCGTGAGCGGCGTCGGCGACAGCTACTTCCAGACGCGCGGAATGCGCTTCGCGCTCGGCGTCCCGTTCGACGACGATGCGGTGCGCCGCCAGGCGCAAGTGGCCGTGATCGACCAGAACACGCGCCGCAAGCTGTTCGGCGCGACGCGCAATCCGGTCGGCGAAGCGATCCTGGTCGACAACGTGCCGTGCGTCGTGATCGGTGTGACCGCCGACAAGAAGAGCGCGTTCGGCAGCGTGAAGAGCCTGAACGTGTGGGTGCCGTACACGACCGCGAGCGGGCGCCTGTTCGGCCAGCGCTATCTCGACAGCATCACCGTGCGCGTGCGCGACGGGCAGCCGAGCGCCGCCGCCGAGAAAAGCCTCGAGAAGCTGATGATCCAGCGCCACGGCCGCAAGGACTTCTTCACGTACAACATGGACAGCGTGGTCAAGACCGTCGAGAAGACCGGCCAGTCACTCACACTGCTGCTGTCGCTGATCGCGGTGATCTCGCTCGTGGTCGGCGGGATCGGCGTGATGAACATCATGCTGGTGTCGGTCACCGAGCGCACGCGCGAGATCGGCATCCGGATGGCGGTCGGTGCGCGCCAGTCCGACATCCTGCAGCAGTTCCTCGTCGAGGCCGTGCTCGTCTGCCTGCTCGGCGGCACGATCGGCATCGCGCTGTCGTTCGGGCTCGGCGCGCTGTTCTCGGTGTTCGTCGCGCAGTGGAAGATGGTGTTCTCGGCCGGCGCGATCGTGACGGCGTTCGTGTGCTCGACGCTCACCGGCGTGATTTTCGGCTTCATGCCCGCGCGCAACGCGTCGCGGCTCGACCCGATCGATGCGCTCGCGCGCGACTGACGAAACATGGCCATCATGCATTCCTCCCCGCTTCACCGTCTCGGCGCATTCGCGTGCGCGGCCGCACTGCTCGCCGGCTGCGCGGGTGCGCGCCATGATCCGCTGCCCGCCGTCGCGATGCCCGCGAACTGGGCCGCGCCGGTCGCGGCCGACGCGCCGGCCGCCACGGGCGACTGGTGGCGCAGTTTCGGCGATCCGCAACTCGACGCATTGATCGACGACGCGCTGCGCGCCAACAACGATCTCGCGATCGCGGCGATCCGCGTGTATCGCGCACAGTTGCAGGCCGGGCTCGTCGATACGAACCTGACGCCCAACGTGACGCTCGGCGCGAACGGCGCCGTATCGCGTACGCTCGACACGCACCAGATGAGCCGTTCGAGCGGTGTCAATGGTTCGCTCAGCTATGAACTCGACCTGTGGGGCCGGCTGGCCGCGCTGCGCGACGCCGCGCACTGGGAGGCCGACGCGACCGCCGACGATCTGGAAGCCGCACGGCTGTCGCTGATCGGCACGACCGCGGCGCTGTACTGGCAGATCGGCTATCTGAACCGGCAGATCGCGCTCGGCGACGCGAATATTGCGTATGCGGAGCGCACGCTCGCGCTCGTGCGGTCGCGGCACACGGCCGGCGCCGTGTCGGGGCTCGACCTCGCGCAGGCCGAACAGAGCCTCGCCGCGCAACGCGCGGCGCAGACGCAGCTGATCCAGCAGCGCACCGAGAACCGCCACGCGCTCGCGATCCTGTTCGACCGGCCGCCGCAGCAGCGCGCGGCCGAGCCGGCTGCGTTGCCCGACGCCGCACCGCCCGACGTGGCGGCCGGCCTGCCCGCCAGCCTGCTCGGCCGGCGCCCCGACCTGCGTGCGGCGGAATTCCGGCTGCGCGAATCGCTTGCGCAGGTCGACGCGACGCGCACCAGCTTCTATCCGACCTTCACGCTGACCGGCAGCGCCGGCACGACGAGCACGAGCCTCGAGCGCGTGCTGACGAATCCGGTCGGCACGCTCGGGCTCGGCCTCGCGCTGCCGTTCATCCAGTGGAACACGATGCAGTTGCAGATCAGGGTGTCGAAGTCGCAGTACGAGGAAGCGGTCGTCGGGTTCCGCCAGCGGCTCTACACGGCGCTCGCGGAAGTCGAGAACGCGCTGTCGGCGCGCGTGCAGCTCGAACGCGAAGCCGAACAGCGCACGCTGTCGCTCGCCCAGGCCCAGCGCGCCGAACGGCTGGCCGCCGCGCGCTTCGCGGCCGGCGCGACCGCCGTGCAGCCGTGGCTCGATCAGCAGCAGGTGCTGCGGAGCGCACAAAGCGCCGACGAACTGACGCGTCTGAACCGGCTCAACAACCAGATGAAGCTCTACCGCGCGCTCGGCGGCGGGACTTCCTGACCGGCCGTCACACGCCGCACCTCACCCGCCGCACGCCGGCCGCGTCATTCGCACACGGCCGCTCCACGCCGCGCCGGCGCGAACGCCACCGCGCTCGCGGTCGCGAGCAGGGCCACGCCCGCCGCGCCGTACACCATCACCCAGCCGAAGCCATGCACGAGCGCCGCGTGCAACGCCGCGCCGCTCGGGTCGGCCTGCGCGAGCGCCGGCGCGATCGCCTGCAGCCCGTCGGTGCGGCCCGCCGCGATCTCCTGCGCGAGCCGGCGCAGCGCCGCGTCGCCGATCGCGCCGGCCGGCCCGCCCTTCAGGCTCGCGACGATCCCCGCCACCAGCACGAAGCCCATCGTCGCGATGTTCAGCGCCAACGAGATCATCCGCGCGCTCATGTCGATGCCCGACGCCATCCCGGCCCGCGCACACGGCACCGCGCCCGTCGTCGTGTTGGTGACGGGCGTATTGGTCAAGCCGAGCCCGATGCCGGCGATCACGCAGCCCGGCAGCATCGTCAGCCAGCTCGCATGATCGGCCGCGCTGCCCAACCGCATCAGCACGAAACCGGCCGCGATCGTGAACAGGCCGGCCGGAATCACGACGCCCGGCCCGTAGCGCAATGCAAGCCGTTCGCCGAACGGCGGCGCGATCAGCGTCGGCAGCGTGTACGCGAGCAACGCGAGGCCGGCCGTCACGCTGTCGTAGCCGAGCGCGACCTGGAACCAGATCGGCAGGTAGATCATGAACGGCCAGAAGCTGAAGTTCATCCCCATCGAGCCGAAGATCGCGCCGGTGAACGCGCGAATCCGGAACACCGAGAAGTCGAACATCGGCCGTGCGCTGGCGCGCTCCGCGATGACGAAGCCGAGCACCGCGAGCACGGTCGCACCGAGCACACCGAGGCCGGCCGCGCTCGTCAGCCCGAGTTCGGCGCTTTGGGTGATGTAGAACGCGAGGCCGAGCACCGCGAGCGACAGCGTGACGATGCCCGCCACATCGAGCGCGCCCGCATGCGGATCGCGCGACTCCTGCACCGCGCCGCCGATCAGCACGAGCGCGACGGCCGCGAGCGGCGCATGGACGAGGAACACCCACGGCCAGCTCGCCAGCGCGACGATCGCGCCGCCGACGATCGGCCCGAAGCCGAGCCCGATGCCGAACACGATCCCCCAGATTCCGAACGCGCGGCCGCGCTCGCGCCCTTCGCGGAACTGGTGCGACAGCACGGCGATCTGGCAGATCAGCATCGCGCCGCCGCTCGCGCCCTGCAGCAGCCGGCCCGCGACGAGCACCGGCACGTTCGGCGCGAGCCCGCACAGCAGCGACGTCGCGCCGAACAGCACGGTGCCGATGACGTACACGCGCTTGCGGCCGAACCGGTCCGCAAGCGTGCCGGCCGCCATCAGCACCGTCGTACACGCGATCGTGTACGCGTTCATGATCCACTGCATGCCGTTGAAATCGCCATGCAGCACGTGTTCGAGCGTCGGCAGGATCACCGGCACGCTCGAGATCTCGAGGCCGAACATCAGCGACGTGAGACAGACGGCCGCGAGCGCGACCGCATTCCTGCGGGAGTCGGATAGCGTCATGCGTATTGCGCGGCGGCCCGGCGACAGGCCGCGCGCCTCCAGGTGAGTAGGATTCGCCGCGCGCGGCCGGCGACGCACGCTGGGCGGGAATCGGTACTATAGTGAGAATTCACCTCCCCATTGACGCACCCGTTTCCATGGACTGGGGAATCTCAGGCCCCAATCGATGCAACGCACAACCCGCCATGACCGACAGACTCGACGGCGTGACGACCTTCGTCCAGGTCGTGGAATCCGGCAGCTTCGCGCTCGCCGCGGAACGGCTCGACATGACGCGCTCGGCCGTCGGCAAGGCGATCGCGCGGCTCGAGAAGCGGCTCGGCGCGCGGCTGCTGCAGCGCACGACGCGCAGCCAGAGCCTGACCGACGACGGCCAGGCGTACTACGACCGCTGCGTGCGCGCGCTGGCGGAACTGGAAGCGGCGGAAGCCGATCTCGACTGCGGCCGCCACGAGGCGCGCGGCAAGCTGCGGCTGAGCGTGCCGCTCGCATTCGGGCATCACTGCGTGACGCCGATCGTGCTCGACCTCGCGCGCACTTACCCGCACCTGCGGATCGACGTGTCGATCACCGACCGTTTCGTCGATCTCGTCGAGGAAGGGATCGACCTCGCGGTGCGGATCGGCCCGCTCGCCGACAGCACGAGCCTCGCGGTGCGGCGGCTCGGCACGCAATACGGGAGCCTCGGCGCGGCGCCGTCGTATCTCGCTCGCCACGGCACACCGCAATCGCTCGACGATCTGAAAAACCACCGCACGATCGCGTATTCACGCTCGGGCGTCGTGCAGCCGTGGTACCTGCGTGCGCCGGACGGCTCGAGCGTCCACATCGACATGCCGCACCAGCTCAGTTTCGACGACGTGCAGGCGATCGCGGCGGCCGGTGCGTCGGGGTTCGGGATCGCGTGGCTGCCGAGCTGGCTGCTCGATCACTACGTGAAGCGCGGGGAGATGGTGGTCGTGCTCGATCGCTGTTTCGTCTGCGAAGGCGACATTCATGCGATCTGGCCGAAAACGCGCTACCTGCCACGCAAGACGCGCTGCGTGATCGATGCGCTCGTGGAGGCGGTACCGCCGATGATCGAGCGCTGAGCGCCAGGCGCCGAGCGCGGACGCAAAGGAAGGCAATGCGCGGCAACCGACGCGCCGCACGGGCGCGTCGGGCCGTCACGCGACGATCACGCCGCGCCGAGATCGGCGAGCGGATGCGCGAACAGTTTCCACGGCGACGTCAGGAAATGCCGCACGCGTTCGGCGCGCAGCTCGACGAGCGACGCAGGCGCCCAGCGCGGCTTGCGATCCTTGTCGACGAGATGCGCGCGCACGCCTTCGCAGAAATCGCCTTCCTCGATCGCGCGCGCCACGATGCCGAGCTCCATCCGGAACGACTCCGCGAGCGTCATCTGCCGGCCGCGCAGCAGCGCCTCGCGCGTCACGGCGAGCATCGTCGGCGAATGGCTCGCGAGCGCGTCGAGCGTCGCCTGCAGCCATTGGCGGTGCTCGCGTGCCAGCTCGTCGCGCGTCAGCTCCTGCGTGAGCGTCGCGACGATCCGCTCGACGCTCGAGCGCTTGTCGAAATGGCGGACGATCCACGGCATCTGGCTGTCGAGCGCCGCATGCGGCACCACGTTGCACGGCGGCTCGAACACCTTGCGCAGCAACGGCAGCGCATCGCCGTCCCACTTCACGCTTTCGATGCGCGTCTCGAACGTGTCGAGCCATGCGGACGGCACGCACAGGTCCGCGAGCTTCGCGGTGAGCGCGTCGGCGCCCGACAGCATCGCGCCGGTCAGCCCCACGTACAGTTCGAGTTCAACCGGCATGCCCGACAGGAAATGCGTCGCACCCACGTCGGGCACGAGGCCGATGCGCGTTTCCGGCATCGCGATCTTGCTGCGCTCGGTCGCGACGCGCAGCGCCGCGCCCTGCGCGAGGCCCATACCGCCGCCCATCGTCACGCCGTCCATCAGCGCGACCACCGGCTTCGGGAACATATGGATCGCGTAGTCGAGCCGGTATTCGTCGACGAAGAACGGCAGCCAGGTCTCGCGCTGCGCGACCATCTTGTACAACGCACGCACGTCGCCGCCCGCGCAGAAGCCCTTCTCGCCCGCGCCGCGCAGCACGACCGCGACGATCTGGTCGTCGTGGCGGCAGCGCTCGAACAGCGCGGCCAGCTCGCCGATCATCGCGTACGACAGCGCGTTGAGCGCGGCCGGCCGGTTCAGCGTGATCAGCGCCACGCGGTTCACCACGCGAAACAGCACCTCGGGCGCGTGCTCCGCGAATGCGTCGTGATTCGTCACCGGCGTACTCATCGTTGCGACTCTCCATCGGTGCGCCACTGCGGCGCGCGCTTGCCCAGGAACGCCGCCACGCCCTCGCGCGGATCGGCCGTGTCGAACAGGTCGACGAAGCGTTCGCGTTCGACCGCGAGCGCCGCGCTTCGCGGCACACCGCGACGTGCAAGGCCGATCAGCTCCTTGCTGTAAGCCACCGCGTGCGGGCTTTGCCGCGCGACGTTGCGCGCCAGCGCGAGTGCCGCCTCGCGCGCGGCGCCGCTTTCCACCACGTCCTCGACGAGGCCGATCCGCAGCGCGGTGGCCGCGTCGACGCGCGCGCCGGTCAGGATGATCTTCTTCGCCCAGCCTTCGCCGACGAGCCAGGGCAGCGTCTGCGTGCCGAGCCCGCACGGCAGCAGGCCGACCGACGGCTCGGGCAGCGCCATCTGCGCATGCGTCTCCGCGATCCGCAGGTCGCATGCGAGCGCGCATTCGAGGCCGCCGCCCATCGCATAGCCGTTGATCGCCGCGATCGTCACGACACGTGCGTCGTGCAGCGCCTCGAACGCCGCGCCGAAGCGCGCCGCCATCGCGCGCGCGACCGCGCGATCGCCGTCGGCGAACGTGTTGAGGTCGGCACCCGCGCTGAAGAACTTCGGGCCGTCGCCGGTGATCACCAGCGCACGCACGCGCGGGTTCGCATTCAGTTCGGCGACGGTGGCCTGCAACTGCTGCAGCCCGTCGGCGGTAAAGGCGTTCGCGGGCGGACGCTTGAGCGTCGCGCACGCGATCGCGCCGTCGTCGACATAGTCGAGTTCGATCATCACGCGTCCTTCTTCGTGGCCGGTTGATACAGGCGGATCACCGCCGAGAAATCGAGCTGGCCGTCGCCGCGGCTGCTCATCGTCTGGTACAGCTGCTGCGCGAGCGCGCCGAGATAGACGGGCTGGCGCGCCTGCTTCGCCGCATCGTTCGCGAGGCCGAGATCCTTCAGCATCAGGTCGGTGCCGAAGCCGCCCGAGTAGCCGCGCGAGGACGGCGCGGTCTCGATCACGCCCGGATACGGGTTGTAGGTGTCCGAACTCCAGCAGCGGCCCGTCGACGTGTTGACGATGCCGGCCAGCACCTTCGGGTCGATGCCGAGCGCGACGCCGAGCGACATCGCTTCCGACACCGCCGCCATCGAGATGCCGAGCACGAGGTTGTTGCAAACCTTCGCGACCTGCCCCATCCCGGTCGCGCCGCAATGGACGATGTTCTTGCCCATCCCGGCGAGCACCGGCTTCACGCGCTCGAAATCCGCGTCGCTGCCGCCGACCATGAAGGTCAGCGTGCCGGCCGCCGCGCCGCCGGTGCCGCCCGACACCGGCGCATCGACGAACGCGCCGCCGTGCTCGCGCACCAGCGCGCCGAACGCCTGCGCACTCGCCGGGTCGATCGTGCTCGAATCGATCACGGTCGCGCCCGCACCGAGGCCGGCCAGCACGCCGTTCTCGCCGGACAGCACCGAGCGCACGTGCGGCGCGGCCGGCAGCATCGTGATCACGAACGTCGCGCCCGATGCCGCATCGCGCGGGGAAGCTGCCACCTGCGCGCCGGCGTCCTGCAGCGCGCGCAATGCGTCGGCGCTCAGGTCGAACGCATGCACGTCGTGGCCGGCTTTCAGCAGGTTCAGCGCCATCGGCGCGCCCATGTGGCCGAGGCCGATAAATCCGATTTTCATGTTGGTGTCCTCCGCCGCTCAATGCAGCCGGATCGTCGTGTTCACCGGGCCGGCCGTCGTGTCGTCGTCGAACCAGCGCGCGGTGACCGTCTTGGTCTGCGTGTAGAACTGCACGACCTGCTTGCCGTACGGGCCGAGGTCGCCGAGCTTCGAGCCGCGCGAACCGGTAAAGCTGAAGAACGGCACGGGCACCGGAATCGGGATGTTGATGCCGACCTGGCCAACGTCGATCTCGCTCTGGAACTTGCGTGCCGCCGCGCCGCTCTGCGTGAAGATGCCCACGCCGTTGCCCATCGGGTTCGCGTTGACGAGCGCGATCGCTTCGTCGAGCGTGTCGACTTCCATCACGACCAGCACGGGCCCGAAGATTTCATGCGTGTAGATCGTCATGTCGGTTTTCACGCCGGAGAAGATCGTCGGCCCGATGAAGTTGCCTTCCTCGAAGCCGGCGACCTTCACGTCGCGGCCGTCGAGTTCGAGCTTCGCGCCTTCCTTGATGCCCATGTCGATCAGCGACAGAATCCGCGCCTTCGCACCGCGCGACACGACCGGCCCGACGTCGGTGCCCGCTTCCGAGCCCGCGTTGACCTTCAGCGTCTTCGCCTTCGCGACGAGGTCGGGCAGCCATTCGCGCGCCTGGCCCACCAGCACCGCGACGGACGTCGCCATGCAGCGCTGGCCGGCCGCGCCGAAGCCCGCGCCGACGAGCGCATTGATCGCCTGCTCGCGATTCGCGTCGGGCAGTACGATCGCGTGGTTCTTCGCGCCCATCATCGACTGCACGCGCTTGCCGTGCTGGCTGCCGAGGTTGTACACGTGCGTGCCGACGGCGGTCGAACCGACGAACGAGATCGCCTTCACGAGCGGATGCGTGCAGATCGCGTCGACGACTTCCTTGCCGCCGTGCACGACATTCAGCACGCCTTTCGGTACGCCGGCTTCGAGCGCGAGCTCGACGAGTTCCATCGTCGACATCGGGTCCTGCTCCGACGGCTTCAGCACGAACGTGTTGCCGCACACGATCGCCATCGGGAACATCCACAGCGGAATCATCGCGGGGAAATTGAACGGCGTGATGCCCGCGCACACGCCGAGCGGCTGGCGCAGCGTGTAGGTGTCGACGCCGCCCGCGACGTTCTCCGCGAATTCGCCAAGCTGCAGCGTGCCGATCGAGCATGCGTGCTCGACCACTTCGAGGCCGCGGAAGATGTCGCCTTCGGCGTCGGGAATCGTCTTGCCCTGTTCAGCCGTCAGCGTCTTCGCGATGCGCTGCTGGTTCGCGCGCACCAGATCCTGGAACTTCAGCATGATGCGCATGCGCGCGGCGATCGGCGTGTTCTTCCACGTCGCATACGCGGCGTGCGCGGCCTGCACGGCCGCGTCGACTTCCGCGACGGTCGCGAACGGCACGCGCGCGAGCACCTGCTGCGTCGCCGGGTTGACGATGTCGCGCCACTCGCTGGTGGTGGACTCGACGAAGGCGCCGTCGATCAGCAGCTTGACCGTCGGCACGTCTTGCCCCGTGCGGGGCGTCGGATTCGCGTTCATCAGCGTTTTCTCCTTGCAGTGGGCCGCGTGGCGTCGTGCGACGCGCGGCCGGTTCGGTTCAGCGAGGCGGCGGGCGGCGCGCCGAAAAAAAAGCGGCGCGCACGGCCCGCAGCCGGTCATTTCAGTTCGTTGGCGAAATCTTCTTCCCAGTACTCGCCGGGCATGCGCTCGGTCGCGTCGTCGCCACGCTCGATCTCGCGGCGGCGCAGCTCGACGCGGCGGATCTTCCCCGAGATCGTCTTCGGCAGTTCCGCGAACTGCAGGCGACGGATGCGCTTGTACGGCGCGAGCTTCTCGCGCGAGAAACGGAAGATCTCCAGCGCGAGCGCGGGGCTTTCCTCGTAGCCCTGACGCAGCGTGATGAAGGTCTTCGGCACCGACAACCGCACCGGGTCCGGGCTCGGCACGACGGCCGCTTCCGCGATCGCCGGATGCTCGATCAGCACGCTTTCCAGTTCGAATGGGCTCAGCCGATAGTCGGACGACTTGAACACGTCGTCTGCGCGGCCGATGTACACGTAGTAGCCATCGTCGCGACGCATCGCGATGTCCGACGTACGGTAGTGACCGTCGCGCATCGCATGAGCCGTCGCATCGGGATTGTTCGCGTAGCCCTTCATCAGCCCGACCGGGCGCGTGACGTCGTCACCGATCGGCAGCGCGACCTCGCCTTCGGTCACCGGCGCGCCGTCCGGGTCGAGCAGCGCGATCCGGTAGCCGGGCAGCGGCCGGCCCATCGAGCCGGCGACTACCGGCTGGCCCGGCGAATTGCCGATCAGGCAGGTCGTCTCGGTCTGGCCGTAGCCGTCGCGAATCGAGATGTTCCAGGCCTTCTTCACGCGCTCGATGATCTCGGGATTCAGCGGCTCGCCCGCGCCGACGATCTCGCGCAGCTTCACGTCGAACGACGCGAGCGGCTGCTGCACCAGCATGCGCCACACGGTCGGCGGCGCGCACAGCGTCGTCACCCGATACTTGACGAGCGCATCGAGCACGACCTTCGGCTCGAAGCGCGCATAGTTGAACGCGAACACGCACGCCTGCGCATTCCACGGCGCGAAGAAGCAGCTCCACGCGTGCTTCGCCCAGCCCGGCGAGCTGATGTTCCAGTGGATGTCGCCCGGTTGCAGGCCGACCCAGTACATCGTCGACAGGTGCCCGATCGGATAGGTGCGGTGCGTATGCTCGACGAGCTTCGGCTTCGACGTCGTGCCCGACGTGAAGTACAGCAGCATCGGATCGTTCGCGTGCGTGACGGCGTCCGGCTCGAACGCGGCGCTCGCCGCATAGCCGTCGTTCATCGCGAGCCAGCCTTCGCGCGGCACGCCGGCGACGATTTTCTGCTTGAGGCCGAGGCCGGCCTGCTCGAACTTCGCGGTTTCGTGCTCGTCGACGATCGCGTAGGTCGCGCCGCCGATCTGCACGCGGTCGCGCACGTCGTCGGGCGACAGTTGCGTGGTGGCGGGCAGCACGATCGCGCCGAGCTTCATCGCGGCCAGCATCGCGTCCCACAACTCGACCCGATTCGGCAGCATCAACAGGATGCGGTCGCCGCGCCCGACGCCGATCGAACGCAACCAGTTCGCGATCCGCGACGAACGCTCGGACATCTGCGCGAACGAATACGGATCGCCCGTGCCGGTCGCCGCATCGACGATCCACAGCGCGGGCTGGTCGTTGCCGCGCGCCATCGGGTCGAAGTAGTCGAGCGCCCAGTTGAACGCATCGAGCACCGGCCATGCGAAATCGCGATACGCGGTGTCGTAGTCGGTGCGATGGCGCAGCAGGAAGTCGCGTGCGTCCAGGAATGCCTGTACCGTCATGTGTCGTCTCCGTCCAGTCTCCATGCCCAGCGGTCAACCGGCGCAGGTGCTGCGGCACTTGCCCGGTTCCGTGTTGCACGGCGCACGGTCACGTCGTTGCGTGCCGCGTTTGCCGCGCTGCCCTCGTGCCTGTCTCGTGTGCCTGCTTGTTCGACCGTTTGTTCGACTGCGTGATGCCGGATGGGCGCACGTCGCGGCTCACAGCTGCCGCGCGATCACCATCCGCTGCACTTCGCTGGTGCCTTCGTAAATCTGCGTGATGCGCGCGTCGCGATAGTGACGCTCGACTTCGTAATCGACCAGGTAGCCGTAGCCGCCGTGGATCTGGATCGCATCCGAACACACGCGCTCGGCCATCTCGGACGCGAACAGCTTCGCCTGCGACGCTTCCGACAGACACGGCAGCCCGGCCGTGCGCAGCTTCGCCGCGTGATGCACGAGCAGGCGCGCGGCGTTGATCTGCACGGCCATGTCGGCGAGCTTCTGCTGGATCGCCTGATGCTCGGCGATCGGCTTGCCGAACTGCACGCGCTCGCCCGCATAGCGGCGCGCCTTGTCGAACGCGGCGCGCGCGATGCCGAGCGCCTGCGCGGCGATGCCGATGCGCCCGCCTTCGAGGTTCGACAGCGCGATCTTCAACCCTTCGCCGCGATTGCCGAGCAGGTTCTCTTCCGGAATCGCGCAGTTCTCGAACGTGATCGGGCACGTATCCGATGCGCGGATGCCCATCTTCTTCTCGGGCTTGCCGACGATGAAGCCGGGCGTGTCGGTCGGCACCAGGAACGCGGAAATGCCGCGCTTGCCGGCTTCCGGGTCCGTCATGGCAAAAACGATCGCGACACCGGCGCGCTGGCCGTTGGTCACGAACTGCTTCGCGCCGTTCAGCACCCATTGGCCGTCGCGCAGTTCGGCCCGCGTGCGCAGGTTGTTCGCCTCGGAACCGGCATGCGGCTCGGTCAGGCAGAATGCGCCGATCACGCGGCCGGCCGCCATGTCGGCCAGCCAGCGATCCTTCTGCGCGGGCGTGCCGAAGCCGAGGATCGGCCCGCAGCCGACCGAGTTGTGCACGCTCATCATCGTCGCGCACGCGGCGTCGCCGGCCGCGACTTCCTCCATCGCCAGCGCATACGCCACGTAATCCGTATACGAGCCGCCCAGTTCCTGCGGCACGATCATCCCGAGCAGGCCGAGCTCGCCGAGCTGCGCGACGATCGCGTCGGGCAGGTGCGCGTCGTGGTCCCACTGCGCGGCGTTCGGCGCCAGCATCTCGGTGGCGAAAGCGCGCGCGGCGTCGCGGATCATCCGCTGATCTTCGGTGTAAAGCTCGTCCATGGTGCTGCAGTCTCCCGCGGCCGCCGGGCGCGACCGTCCTTGCGTTTCGATGCAACAAGTGTAGGCAAGCGCGCGCGACTGTTCGATGCTCGCGTCGCTCATTTACACTGAGCGTTTTTGCCACACCGGCGACACCGATGAAGCAGGAAGACAAGGGAACCGTCGCGATCAGCCTCGTCGCGCACAGCGTGTCGCTGGCCACGCGGCGCGGCGTCGCGGCCGAGCCGCTGCTCGCGCAGGCCGGCATCGCGCCCGCGCTGCTCGCGCAGCCGCGCGCACGCGTGTCCGCGCAGCAATACGGCGCGCTGTGGAACGCGATCGCGCGCACGCTCGACGACGAGTTTTTCGGGCAGGATCGCCATCCGATGCGCAGCGGCAGCTTCATCGCGATGAGCCAGGCGGCGCTGTCCGCACGCGACGGGCTGCACGCGATGGCGCGCGCGGTGAACTTCATGCACTGCGTGCTCGACGACCTGCACGCGGAGCTCGACGCGAACCCGCAGCGCGTGCGGCTGCGTTTCGTGCACCGCAACAACGGCGCGACGCCCGCGATGTTCACGTACGCGACCTATTTCATCATCGTGTACGGGCTCACCTGCTGGCTGATCGGCCGGCGCATACCGCTGCTGCACGCGAGCTTCCGCTGCGATACGCCGCCGGCCGACCACGAATACCCGTCGATGTTCTGCGACGACATGCGGTTCAACGAGCCCGATTCGTATGTCGATTTCGATCCCGAATTCGCGACGCTGCCGGTCGTGCAGAACGCGAAGACGCTGAAAACGTTCCTGCGCAACGCGCCGGCCAGCTTCATCGTCAAGTACCGCAACCCGAACGCGCTCGCGCAGCGGGTGCGCGCGGTGCTGCGCGGAATGCCGCCCGCCGCGTGGCCGGGCGCGGGCGGGATGGCCGCGCGGCTGCACGTGGCCGAAGCCACGCTGCGCCGCAAGCTGCATCAGGAAGGCCACGCGTACCAGTCGATCAAGGACACGCTAAGGCGCGATCTCGCGTTCGAGGCGCTGGCCGACCCGGCCCGCACGATCGCCGACGTCGCGGCCGCGACCGGTTTCGCGGAGCCGAGCGCGTTCTACCGCGCGTTTCGCAAGTGGAGCGGGCGCAGCCCGGCCGAGTTTCGGGAAGAAGCGCTCGCGCGCGGCGGCGGCGCCGGCTGAATGCGCGGCCAGTCCTGCCTCGCCTTCGCGCTTTCGGCCGAAACCGCCTAATCTTCAAGCATCGGGCCCACGCCCTTTCCGCCAGCCGGACGGCACGCGGCCGCGCGCCGCCCGGACGTCCCGATGCGCTTTCATCGTCATGGCCCGCCGCCGGCGCCTGCCGCGCCCGACGGCCGCCCCCGTCACCCGCTGTCCGCGCGGGTCGCGCGCGCCGCGCTGTTCGCGGCGCTGCTCGTCGTGTGCGCCGCGGTTGCCGCGCCGCCAGCGGCCGACGCGCCCGCCGCGCACCCGGTCGTCGTGATTCCCGTCAACGGCGCGATCGGGCCGGCCAGCGCCGATTTCATCGTGCGTTCGCTCGACCGTGCGGCCCGCGAGCACGCGCCGCTCGCGATCCTGCAGCTCGACACGCCCGGCGGCCTCGATACGTCGATGCGGCAGATCATCAAGGCCATCCTCGGCTCGCCGGTGCCGGTCGCCGCGTTCGTCGCGCCGGGCGGCGCGCGGGCGGCGAGCGCGGGCACCTACATCGTCTATGCGAGCCACGTCGCGGCGATGGCGCCCGGCACCAACCTCGGCGCGGCGTCGCCCGTGCAGTTCGGCATCGGCGGTGGCGCACCGCCGGGCGCGAATCCCGGTGCACCGCGACCGACTGGCGCATCGGGTGCGTCCGGTGCGTCTGGCGTGTCGGACGCGGCCGCCATGCTGCTGACCGACACGCAATCGACCGAGATCCGCAAGGCGATGCAGGACGCGTCCGCATACATCCGCGGCCTCGCGCAATTGCGCGGACGCAACGCCGAATGGGCCGAGCGCGCGGTGCGCGAGGCCGTGAGCCTGTCGGCGAACGAGGCGCGCGCGCAGCATGTGGTCGACCTGATCGCGCAGGACCCGGCCGATCTCGCGCGCCAGCTCGACGGCCGCGCGGTGACGACGACCGCCGGCACGCTGCATCTGGCGACCGCGCACGCGCCGCTCGTCGTGCTCGCGCCCGACTGGCGCAGCCGCTTCCTCGCGATCATCGCCGATCCGAACGTCGCGCTGATCCTGCTGACGATCGGCATCTACGGCCTCTTCTTCGAATTCGCGAACCCCGGTTTCGTGCTGCCGGGCGTCGCCGGCACGATCTGCCTGCTGGTCGGGCTGTTCGCGATGCAGTTGCTGCCGGTCAGCTATGCGGGCCTCGGCCTCGTATTGCTCGGGCTCGGCTGCCTCGTCGCGGAGGCGTTCCTGCCGACCTTCGGCGTGCTGGGGTTCGGCGGCATCGTCGCGTTCACGATCGGCGCGCTGATGCTGATCGACACCGACGTGCCCGGCTACGGGATTCCGTGGCCCGTGATCGCGAGCCTCGCGCTCGGCGGCGCGCTGCTCGTCGCGGGCGTGTCGAGCGTCGCGCTGCGCGCGCGGCGGCGCCCGGTCGTGACGGGCGCCGAGGCGATGCTCGGCAGCATCGGCGAAGTGCTCGACGACGGCCTGCAGCCGGACCAGCCGCCAGGCGCGGCCGGTGCACCCTCGTCGGCCGCCGGCTGGGCGCGCGTGCACGGCGAGCGCTGGCGCGTGGCGAGCAGCACGCCGCTGGCCGCCGGCTGCCGCGTGCGCGTCACCGGCCGCCACGGGCTGACGCTGACGGTTGCGCCGCTCTACGACGCGCCCGCCCCCGCCCATCCGCAGGGAGAACCTTCATGATCGGTTACACGTTCGGCTTCAGCAGCGTCCTCGTCGTCTTCGTCGTGGTGCTCGTCGCGTCGTCGATCCGCATCTTTCGCGAGTACGAGCGCGGCGTCGTGTTCATGCTCGGCCGGTTCTGGAAAGTGAAGGGGCCGGGGCTGGTGCTGATCATCCCGATCGTCCAGCAGGTCGTGCGGATCGACCTGCGCACCGTCGTGTTCGACGTGCCGGCGCAGGACGTGATCACGCGCGACAACGTGTCGGTGAAGGTCAATGCGGTCGTGTATTTCCGCGTCGTCGATCCGGAGAAGGCCGTGATCCAGGTCGCGCGCTTCTTCGAGGCGACGAGCCAGCTCGCGCAGACGACGCTGCGCGCGGTGCTCGGCAAGCACGAACTCGACGCGCTGCTCGCCGAGCGCGAACAATTGAACGCGGACATCCAGAAGACGCTCGACGCGCAGACCGATGCGTGGGGGATCAAGGTGTCGACGGTCGAGATCAAGCACGTCGACCTGAACGAGACGATGATCCGCGCGATTGCGCGGCAGGCGGAAGCCGAGCGCGAGCGGCGCGCGAAGGTGATTCATGCGGAAGGTGAGCTTCAGGCGTCGGAGAAGCTGCTGCAGGCCGCGCAGCGGCTCGCGCTGCAGCCGCAGGCGATGCAGTTGCGCTATCTGCAGACGCTGACGACGATCGCGGCGGACAAGAATTCGACGATCGTGTTTCCGCTGCCGGTCGATCTGCTGGGGGCGTTGCTGGATCGGCTGGGCCCGTCGCGCGAGCCTTAAGACGCGCGTGCGCCGTCCCGCAAGACGCCGCGGGCCGATGTCGATGAGCGCGGGAGCCGCGGCCCGCGCCCGGCGGCCAGCGCCCGCCCGCGTCAGGCCAGCAGCTTGCGCTCGGCCTTGCCGTACTTGATCGACTTCTCGTCCGGAATCATCAGCCCCGTATGCTCGTCGCGGCCCTGCAGCAGGAAACGCGCGTCCGGGTTGCCGATCTGTTCGGCCGCGAGCTTGCTGTCCGCGCCGATCTCGCCCTTCTTCATCCGGTTGACGATCACGCCGGCCGCGGTGTCCTTGAAATCGCGCAGCATCCACGCGTCGCCATCGCTGTCGCCGAATACCAGCAGCGGCCCGTAGCCCTTCTTCGACACGAGCACGTTGCGAATGCCCACCGTCTTGCCGGGCCCCCAGTTGAAGTGCCAGCCGGCCGGATAGGTGCTCGTGTACTTGCCGTCCTGCATGTCGAGACGCAAGCCGATCACGTTCTCCGGCGGCACGCCATAGCCATAGTTCGGATTGCCGGCGAACACGCGCACGACGTCGTCGAGCGACGCGGTGCTCACGTACACGTCGATGCCGTTCGCCCGCAGCGTATGCATCACCGCGCGGATTTCCTCGTGAATGCGGATGCCGTGGAAATGCGTATCGGCCACCACGCCGGCCTTGCCCGGCAGCGTCTTCGGGCTTTCGTAGCGGACCTTGCGCAGCGCGTCGCCGATCCCGTAGTTGTTCGACGCTTGCGCCATCGCCTGCAACTCGGCGGTCGTCATGTTCTGGTAGAAGTAGATGATCCACTTGTAGCCGATTTCGAGCGGATGCGTGTCGCAGATCGCGTCGTACATGAAGTACAGCTTCGCGCGGAAATCCTTGAACTGGTCGGTCTCGCGGATCTCGTCGAGGCTCTTGTCGCCGCCGAAGCCCTGGTAGTTCGCATGGAGCCAGCGGTAGTCGGACTCGACGTCGGCCGCGAGGTCCTCCATCGTCACCGGCTTGCCGTCGACGGTCGTGTAGTCCTTCATGAACGCGCCCTTCGGCACGTCCTTCCACATCACGGCGACGAATTCGTCCGGCGTCAGCTTGTACTGCAGATGGTTGATCTGGTACATCAGCAACGCCTCTTCGCAGTCGTTCATGATGCACGTGTTGTCCCAGTCGAACACCGCATACGGGCGGCGCTTTGCGTCGTAGCGGGCGCTCGCGACGCCATGCTGGTCGAGCACCGCCTGCAGGCGCGCGGCGTTGAACGGCGACCAGCGGCCGGGGTCCAGCGCGTCCGGGGCGGTTGCGCTCTTCGCGCCGGCGATGCCGGCCTTGAGCATCAGCGGCGTCGCAGCGGTCGCCGCGGCAAGGGTGTTCATGAACTGGCGGCGTTGCATGGTCTCTCCGTTGAAATGCCGAATCGGCTTCGGTCGCTGCCCCGCGCGACGCGCGACACACCGGCCTCGCGAAGCCGCAAAGGCTTCGAATCGGGGCGGATGATGTGACGAAATTATTTCGGCAATTTGACAGCGTCCCACCGTGACACGACGGGGAGTTGATCCGGCGCGACATGCCGGGCCGTGTGGAAGCCTTGCCTGGCGCGATCCCTGTCGACTTCCCTGCTGAGGACGCACGGACAAGCGACGCCCATCCAGCCCCGAGCGCCTGAAATCTAGAGCTTCCCCTCCATTTCGGCCCTTCATTAGGAGAAGTCCTCATCTCCAAGGGCTGGCGCGCGACCGCGAACCGGCTATGATCATTACATTACTCAATGACACATTAAATGCTGACTGAATAAGCCGTATGACGATGGACGCCGGCGGATGCATCCAGATCAGCACCCCAAGCCTTGCCCAGGACCCGCCCTACGCCGACACGCAAACGCGGGCCGACACATGGAGACGCATCATGACCGCCCACCATCCGCTGCCGGAAGTCCACCTCGACGAGCTGCCGCAATTCCGCGCGGTCCAGCAACTGGCCTACCGCTGCGTCGAAACCGTCGGCGCGATGCTCTACCCCGGCATCACCGAGAAGGAGGCCGCGCGCCTCCTGACCGAATGGCTGCAGGACAACGGCGTGCACGACTGGCTGCACAAGCCGTTCGCGTGGTTCGGCGACCGCACCGCGTTCGAGGGCTTCTCGGGCCTCAAGCACATGGGCGGCTTCAATCTCGCGTTCTTCCCGAGCAACCGCCAGCTCGAAACCGACATGCCGGTGATCCTCGACGTCGCGCCGGTGCTCGACGGCATCGTCGCCGACGTCGGCTACGCGCACTGCCTGGGCCGCAACCCGATCCTCGAGCAGTTGCAGGACGACCTGATGGACCATCGCGACATGATCGTGCGGCTCGTGAAGGCGCGCCGGCCGATGGCGGAAGTCGCGCAGGAAGTCGACGCGCTGTGCCGCCGCCAGGGCGTCGAGCCGCGCCACAAGGCCTATCCGTTCAAGGTGCTCGCGCATCGCGTCGCGAAGATCCACAAGCTGTCGAAGCCGCGCTTCGTCGCGCGCTTCGGGCTGAACGCGACACGCAACCTGCTGCTCGACCAGGGCCGCGCGGCGAAACAGCAGGGCTGGTCGCCGCTGTGGTCGATCGACCGCCGCTCCGAGCATGCGCCGGTGCCGGGCCTGTGGGCCGTCGAGCCGCATCTCGGCTTCGCCGGCGTCGGCGCGAAATTCGAGGAGCTGCTCGTGATCACCGACGACGACGCGTACTGGCTCGACGAGGATCTGCCGCACGTGCGCCGCTGGCAGCGCCGCCAGGCCGAGCGCGCGCAGGCTGCGTCGACCTTGTCGGCCGCCGCCTGACGAACCACCCACCTCCCGACTCCCTGAACGACGGACTCACGATGCAGCCTCTTTCCGACGAAGCGCCGCTGGCCCTGTTCGAATCGGTTCACAGCGAAACGGCGGTCGCCTCCGGCGACCTGACGCTCGCGGTCCGGACCTGGGGCGACCCGGCCCGCTCGCCGGTCGTGCTGGTACACGGTTATCCCGACGACAGCAGCGTCTGGCAGCACGTCGCGCCGCTGCTCGCGCGCCGGCACTACGTGATCGCGTACGACGTACGCGGCGCGGGCTTGTCGGGCGTGCCGACGCGCACGGCCGACTACCATCTCGCGAAGCTGACCGACGATTTCGTCGCGGTGATCGATGCGCTCTGCCCCGGCCGCGCCGTGCATCTGGTCGCGCACGACTGGGGCTCGATCCAGGGCTGGGAATTCGTCACCGATCCGCGCCTGGCCGGCCGCATCGCGTCGTACACGTCGTGCTCGGGGCCGTGCCTCGACCACGTCGGCTTCTGGCTGCGCGAACGCGTGCTGCACCCGACGCCCGCGTCGCTGGCGAAGCTCGGCGGCCAGCTCGTGCGTTCGTGGTACGTCTATCTGTTCCACCTGCCGTTCATCCCCGAGCTCGGCTGGCGGCTGTGGCTCGGCCGCGCGTGGCCGAGCCTGTTGCGCCGGCTCGAGAAAACGCCCGCCGCGCCACGCCCGACCCAGGCCGACGACGGCGCGCACGGCGTACGGCTCTATCGCGCGAACTTCATCCGCTGCCTGTTCGCGCCGCGCGAACGCTACGCGCACGCACCGGTGCAGACGATCGTGCCGCTCGGCGACAAATACGTGAGCCCCGCGCTGTCCGAGAACCTGTCGCGCTGGGTGCCGCAGTACTACCGCCGCGAAGTCGCGGCCGGCCACTGGCTGCCGCTCGCCGATCCCGCGCGCTTCGCGGCGCTCGCCGAGCAATTGATCGACGCGGTCGAATCCGGCGACGAACCGCCCGCGCTCGCGAACGCGCGCCGTCGCGCCACCAGCGGACGCTTCAGCGGCAAGGTCGCGGTCGTCACCGGCGCGGGCAGCGGGATCGGCCGCTGCGCGGCGCTGGCCTTCGCACGCGAAGGCGCGACGATCGTCGCCTGCGACATCGATCTCGCGAGCGCCGAACGCACCGCGCTGCTGATCGGGCTGACCGGCGCCCAGGCCCATGCGAAACGCGTCGACGTCGGGTCCGCCGACGAGATGGAAGCGCTCGCGGCGTGGGTCGGCAGCGAACTCGGCGGCGCGGACGTCGTGATCAACAACGCGGGCATCGGCATGGCCGGCGGCATCCTCGACACGAGCGCGCGGCACTGGGAGCGCATCCTGCACGTGAACCTGTGGGGCGTGATCCACGGCTCGCGGCTGTTCGCGCAGCAGATGGCCGCGCGCGGCACCGGCGGGCACATCGTCAACACCGCGTCGGCCGCCGCGTTCGGCCCGTCGCGCGACCTGCCCGCGTATGCGACGACGAAGGCCGCGGTGCTGATGCTCAGCGAATGCATGCGCGCGGAACTCGCGGAGCAAGGCATCGGCGTGACGGCCGTGTGCCCCGGTTTCGCGGAAACCGGAATCATGGCGTCGACGCACTACGCGGGCGCCAACGCACAGGACGAAGCGCGGCTGCGCAAGCGCGCGACGAAGCTGTACCAGATGCGCGGCCTGAAACCGGAAACCGTCGCGCAGGCGATGGTCGACGGCGTGCTGCGCAACCGCCCCGTCGTCGCGGTCGGCGGCGAAGCGCACGCGCTGCGCTTCGTCGGCCGCTTCATGCCGTGGCTGGGCCGGATGATCGCCCGCGTCAGCATGGCATCGCATTGACGGCGCACGACGCCGCACAGGGAGACAACATGACCGATACCGCCGACTATCACAAGATCAAGGCCCGGCACGTGAAGTTCGACTTCAGCGACACGCCGGTCACCTGGGTGCCGAACGATCCGGGCAGCACGCACATCATCAACACGCTGAACCTGCTGTTCCCGGAAGGCGAGCTGTGGTTCTGCCGCGTGTACAACAAGGCGCTGCCGCTGATCACCGATGCACGCCTGCGCGACGAAGCCGAAGGCTTCCTGCGGCAGGAAGCCGTGCATTCGCGCTCGCACGGCGGCGTGCTGAAGCACTACTACGACCGCCACGGCATCGACACGAAGCCGTTCACGCAGAAGCTCAACCGCCTGTTCACGCGCGTGCTGGGCGAGCAGCCGCTGGGGCTGAAGATCGGCCATACGCGCTTCTGGCTGCGGCAGCAGCTGGCCGTGATCGCGTCGCTCGAGCATTTCTTCGGCTATCTCGGCAACTGGGTGCTCAACGCGCACGGTCTCGACGAAGGCCGCGCCGACCCGACGATGGTCGACCTGCTGCGCTGGCATGGCGCCGAGGAAGTCGAGCACCGCACCGTCGCGTTCGACATCTACCGTCACATGGGCGGCACCTATCCGGAACGCTGCGTGCACATGGCGTTCGTGATCCTGCTGCTGCTCTACTACATCACGACTGGTGCGAAGTTCATGTACCGGCGCGACCCGGACGCCGGCCGCTACCCGGGCTTCGTGCTCGCGTGGTGGCGGGGTTCGCGACGCGGGCACCTGCCGTCGTTCTGGAAGGTGATCGGCGCGGCGCTGCGCTATTTCAAGCCGGGCTATACGCCGCACCACGAAGGTTCGACCGAGCAGGCGCTCGCCTACCTCGCCCGCTCGCCGGCCGCGCAGGCGGCCGCGCACGGCGGCAACTGGGGCGCGGCGAAAGGGGCGTGACCGGGCTTCCGGCCGGCTCGGCGGGCGGCGCCCGCCGAAATGCGTACAATCGCGGCTTCAATTTCCCGGAGGTGCCGCGATGGCCATGAAGAAAACCGATCTCGAAAAGAACAAGGCGCTCAAGCTGACGCACGCGATGAAACAGTCGAGCTCCGCGCGTTTCGGCAAGGGCGCCGACGAAGCGGCCAAGCTGGACCGCCGCGCGCAGCGCAAGCTCGACCAGGAACAGGGCCTCGTGCCGTTCGCGTGCAAGCTCAACGCCGAGCTCGTCGAGCAACTGAAGGCGCGCGCGGCCACGCACCCGGAAGGGATGACGGGCCTGCTGTCCGAACTGCTCGTGAACGGCCTCGCGCAACGCGACGCGTAACCGCCACGTATCTCGAAATTTCCGTTGACAGCGCTGCGCCGCGACGACACACTCGTTCGCATGCCTACGTTCAAGCTCGTCGCCATCGCGATTCATTGCCCGGTGAACATTCGAAAGAATGGATCACGGGAGGCGCTTGTGCGTTAGCAATCGAGCAGTACCGCATGTCACACAAGGCCTCGCCGGAAACGGATGAGGCCTTTTTGTTCTGGTGCACGTCATCCGTCCGGCTCACTGAATGGAGCAGACGATGGACCAGGCAAGCCCCCTGTTCGAACGCCGCGATCGGCGCCCCGCCGGCACGATCGCATTACCGACCGTCGTGATCCGTTTCGCGGTCGCGCCGCGCACGACGATGACCTGGCGCGCGCCGCAGGACGCGGAGATCCGCGCGCACGGCGCGGCGCTGTGGATCACGCGCCCGCCGAATGTCGACGATTACTGGGTACAGCCCGGCGACGTGCTGCGCATCGCGCGCGGCGAGCGCATCTGGCTCGGCACCGATGCCGACCGGTCGGCCGAAGCGACGATCACGACCGCGTACGTGCGACGCGGCGAACGGGTCAGGCGCATGCTCGCGCAAGTGCAACGTTTGCTCGTCGGGATAGGGAGAAGGAGCGGATGAGCGGCGCGCCGTTACGCGTGCGTCAAGTACACGACACGCGCAACGGCCGCGACCGGAAACGGACGCACCCGCGGCGCAACGCGTCGCGGGTGCGCATCGAAGGACGCGGCACGCCGGTGCGTGCCGCGAGCGATCGCGCGCCGTGCGCAGCGAGAGGATGCAGCAGGTGCATCAGGTGCTGGCGGCGAGACGCGGGCCCGTGCTTCGTGGAGTGGAATCGAGGTCGGGACGTTGCGCGGCCTGCGAGGTCACCCACGGATCGATGCCCTGTTTCTGCACCTCTTCGAGGAATGACACACGTGTGCGCCAGTAATCCGCCTGTAATTTCGCATCGATGACGCGCTGTTCGGCTGCGAACAGTTCCATGCGCGCCGTCACGAGCATCGACGCAGCGGTTTTTTCCGGCGTGGGGGCGTGTCGCATCGCCCAACGGCTGATCCAGTTCAACATGCTGACCTCCGTGATTACGGACGAACCCGCATCGGGCAATCGCAGCCGGCCGTGCCTGCCCAAACGCGCAACGGCCTTGACCACCATTCACCGCCTGGCCTGCACGGACTGCAACTCCCCCGCATCGGCAATAACCGGCCGGCGTGTGCATGCGCGGTGTATCTATCCTAGAAAGACTTGCCGGTTTACGCGATGGGGTCTTGCAATCTTTTACACAGAAACCACAGTCGCGCCCGCATCGCGAAATGACGGTTGCGGACGGGACGGCTTCGGCGCACGATAATCCGATCCCTGCACCCGCCTGGCCTGACGAATGGCCGCTGCACGCCGCTGCCGCGCCGTGTATCCGCGCCGGCAGCACACGTGCGGACATGCGCACCCGCCGCCTGCACCGCGTTCGTGCAGCATGCGGGCGCTCCGTTTCAGTCGCATGTCATCGTGCACCGCCCGCGCGCAACGCAGCCGGCGTGCCGTTGCGCACGCATCGGCCCGTTTCTCCCACCTGCCCCGCGTCGTTTCCATCGTTTCAGCCATTTCTGCCGGCCCATGCCGCGCGAACCGGTAAAATGCGCGCCTTCGCCGCACGGGCGGGCCGCCAGACCGTTCGCGCGCAGGCAACCGATCGTGCCCTCCAACTATATCGTCCGAGCTATCCGCGCTATTACAATCCGCCGATAGCCGGACAATAGTGGCTGGTTACAGTTAGCCGGCCGCGCTGCCTGTACAACAATTCGGCACAACAATCAACACGACAACCCGACCGGAGAAACGCCTTCATGGAATCCATCAAGCGGTATTTCGGCTTCGCTGAAGCCGGCACCGATTTCCGCACCGAAATACTCGCGGGCGTCACCACGTTCCTGACGATGGCCTACATCATCTTCGTCAACCCCGCGATCCTCGGCGACGCCGGCATGCCGAAGGAATCCGTGTTCGTCGCGACCTGCCTCGTCGCGGCGCTGGCGTCGATCATCATGGGGCTGTACGCGAACTACCCGATCGCCTGCGCGCCCGGCATGGGCCTGAACGCGTATTTCGCGTACACGGTCGTCAAGGGGATGGGCTTCACGTGGCAGGCGGCGCTCGGCGCGGTGTTCATCTCCGGCTGCCTGTTCCTGCTCGTCACGCTGTTCCGCGTGCGCGAGGCGATCGTCAACGGCATTCCGAAATCGCTGCGGATTTCCATTACCGCCGGTATCGGCCTGTTCCTCGGCATCATCTCGCTGAAGACGTCGGGCGTGATCGTCGGCAACCCGGCCACGCTCGTCACGCTCGGCGACCTGCACAAGCACGAGACGATCCTCGCGATCGTCGGCTTCTTCACGATCGTCACGCTCGACCACCTGCGCGTGCGCGGCGCGATCCTGATCGGCATCATCGGCGTAACGATCCTGTCGTTCTTCTTCGCCGGCAACCAGTTCCACGGCGTGTTCTCCGCGCCGCCGTCGATCGACGCGACGCTGTTCAAGCTCGACATCGGCGCCGCGCTGTCGACCGGCATCATCAACGTGATCCTCGTGTTCTTCCTCGTCGAGCTGTTCGACGCGACCGGCACGCTGATGGGCGTCGCGAATCGCGCGGGGCTGCTCGTCGAAGGCAAGATGAACCGCCTGAACAAGGCGCTGCTCGCCGACAGCACGGCGATCGTCGCGGGCTCGGTGCTCGGTACGTCGTCGACCACCGCGTATATCGAAAGCGCGTCGGGCGTGCAGGCCGGCGGCCGCACCGGCGTGACGGCCATCACCGTCGCGGTGCTGTTCCTCGCGTGCCTGTTCATCGCGCCGCTCGCCGGCGTCGTGCCGGCGTACGCCACGGCGCCCGCGCTGCTGTACGTGTCGTGCCTGATGCTGCGCGAAATGGTCGAAGTACCGTGGGACGATGCGACGGAAGCCGTGCCGGCCGCGCTGACCGCGCTGCTGATGCCGTTCACGTACTCGATCGCGAACGGCGTCGCATTCGGCTTCATCGCGTACGGCGGCCTCAAGCTGCTGACGGGCCAGGGCCGCACGGTCAAGCCGATCGTCTGGATCATCGCGGCCGTGTTCCTGTTCCGCTTCTTCTATCTCGGCAGCGAGTAAGCGAAGCGCATCGCACGATGAAACGAAAAAACGCCACCTTCGGGTGGCGTTTTCACTGTGCGTGCCGTGCCGCCTTGTCCACGTGGATCAAGGCGTTGCGACGCCCTTGAGCTCCGCATCGTACAGCCGCTGGGCCAGCGTCGAATCGAGCGTCTTGACGCGGCGATACAACTGCACCGCGTCATCGACCCGCCCGGTGCGGCGATAAGCGACCGCCAGGTTGGCCATGATTTGCGCGTCATCGGGATACGCGCGGTTCATTTCCTCGAAGATCCCGACTGCCGCATCGGGCCGCTTGCCGCGATTCGCCGCGATGCCCATCGCCTCCCGCGCCAACCGGTTCGACGGATCAAGCTTCAATGCATGCGCAGCCGCGGCCGACGCTTCGTCGGGCTGACCAATCTCGTTCAGTTCGCCCGCGAGCACCACCCACCCCGCCGCCAGCGATTCGTCCAGCGCAACCGCGCGCCGGAACGATGCGACGGCATGCACATGCTGGCCCAGTTGCGCCAGCGTCACGCCGTGCATCCGCCACGCCCTCGCGTCGCTGTCGTTCAGCTTGAGGGACCGGTCGAGCGCGCTCAACGCATCGACATAGTTCGACTGTGTCATGTACAGCGCGCCGAGCCGCAACCAGTATTCAGCATTGTCCGGCGCCGCTTCAACCGCACTGTGCATCGCGCTGGACGCGTCGCCGGACTGGCCTTGCAGCGCATACGCCTGGGTCAGCGCGCCCTGGATGAGCGCGGTTGCGGCGGGATCGCCGCCCTTCTGCGCCTTCAGCGCGTGCTGGTAACTGGCGATCGCGTCCGCCAGGTGGCCGAGATCGTATTGCGCACGGCCGAGTGCGTACCAAAGCCGTGCATCGTCGGGAAAGGCCTTCAACCCGTCGTGCAGCACGCCGATGGTGGCCTGGGCATCCGGCTGCGTCGAGGCCAGCAGACTCCACGCATCGGCCTGGCGCGAACCGGACAGTTCATGTACCCCTCGTTCGAACCACGGTCGCGCACCGGCCTTGTCGCCGCGCCGCAAATACGCGATGCCGAGATTCATCCGCAGCATCGTGTCCGACGGATCGGCACGCATGCCGGCATGAAACGCGTCGAGTGCGCGATCCATCTGTCCCAGCTCGGCATAGGTGTTGCCGAGCGAAGACCAGCCAAATGCGTATGACGGATCGTTTTCGACCGAACGTCGATAGGCGGCCAGGCTGAGCGCGCCGCGATCGGGCAGCCGGCTCGTGCGGTAGGCATTGCCGAGGTTGTTCCACGCCCACGCGCTTTGCGGTCGCGCGGCCGTCCATGCAAGGTCATGGCGAATCAGCCCGTCGACGTCGTTTGCCACCGCGTACGCGCGCGCCTGGCTCATCCAGGCGGTCGCTTCGAGCGGCAGGTCGACGGCCGGCATCTTCGCTGCCACGGTCGCCATCCACTCGACTGGCAGGACCATGTAGAGCGACTCGGCACTGTCCGCTCGGACGCCCACCATGCCGATCAGATTGCCTTGCTCGTCGTAGACGCCGGCGCCCGGTTCGGGCAGGTGCGGCGGCGCCGGATTCGGCGACGCGAGCAGGCCGGAATGCACGCCGCCGTCCGCGGCCCATGCATGGCAGCACACGCGCAACGCAACGGGATCACGGCGGTCGAATCGCGCGCCCGCCAGATAGGCGGTCGTGGCCGCTTCCGGACTTCGCGCCGTCAACGGCACGGCGGCGACGTCGAGACCCGTCGCTTCGATGATGCAGATGTCCCGATCCTGGTTGCCCGCGACGAGTCGCGCGGGAAGACGGCGGCCATCGGCCGATGCAATGTCGAATGCCGGTCGGCCGGCGAGCCGATGACACGGCGTCGCGACGCGCCCCGGCGCCACGACGATGCCACCCGTCGTGACGTCGCCCGCGACGATGTCGACCTCACCGGGTGCGCGCCGACCGATCGCGTCGTCGTCCGATCCAACGGCCCCGTCGGCCATCGACATGCCGGCCGCGAGCAACCATGCGCCTGCCAGCAGACGGCGCGCCCTCCCCCATCCCGAACGATGCTCCACGTGCGGTGCCCTCTTTTTATTGTGTTGGAATTCGAATGATTTTCTCTGCGATCCTGACAAATCGAGACGCCGGTTCGTGTCGGCACACTAGCAGCCGCCCCGTTGCAGCATCAATCCGGTACCGCCCGCATACGAAAATGCCGCCCGACTCCGCCGAACGGCATTGCATGAAGGCCACGTCCGCGCGTGCGCCGCTCGCTTGTGCGCGCCGCCGGACGAGCGTCGTGTCGTCAGCGCCAGTTGGCCTCGTAGAAGCGCACGTAGCCGCTGCGCAGCGTCACGCATTGCGCCCGCGTTTCCGACAGCAGGCGCCGCGCGGCCGCCTCGATGCGCTCGCGGTGCTGGTCGAATGCACCGACCATGTCCTCGAAGCGCGGCGATGCCGCGCCGAAGTGGTCTTCCAGCGCCTCGGCGGTGATCTGACATTGGACGCGCTCGCCATTGACCAGTGCCGTGAACGCCAGCATCAGGTCACGCCCCGAATACTCCGGCTTCTCGTTCGTGAAATGGATCTGCATGGAGCCGCCTCGACCGGTAGAAAACGAATGACCGCGTCCGTCGTCCGCTACCGGCCGGACGAAATGTACGCGGGCTCGCCGGCGGAGGCCCCGGCCGCGGAGTGTGGCGCGGTCGATGCATGCCGGTTGAATTCCACTTTAGACGGTTTCGCGCGGGACACAAAAATTTCGGTGTGCGTCGTTCCGACGCGCATTTCGTCTGATCTGCGCGGCATCCGGCACCGTTTCGCCAATGGCCGTCAGTGCGGATCGGTCGGCCAGACGTTGAGCGCGATCGCGGCGGTCGTGACGCCCACCGCAATCGCGGCCGCCCCGTATCTCACCGCATCGGTCAGATCGAACAGCAGTCCGTGGATCGCCACGGCAATGCCGCCCAGCATGATGAAGGTGGCGATGGCCGCCAGCACGACTCTCAGTTCCGCCCGAACCATGATGCGTCTCCCGAACGGATGCATGTCGCGTCGCATGCATGTTGCACTGCGGAACACGGCGCGTGCGTGCTCCATTTCCATCATTGCAGGCGGGCGCCTGAAAGCAAGGGGATTTTGTCGGCAGTCGCGCATCGCACGTGGCGCTTGTATGATGATGCGTACCCGGACGGTCGGCTGTCGCGCCGAATGGTGCACCGCGAGCGGAGCCGCACTCCGCCGCCGATTCCGATCCGGTCGCCCCGACGGCCCCGGGAACAGGAGACAAACCATGCCGCAACCCTACGTGCTGCCCGCCACCACGGGTCGCACCGACCTGCTCGCGCAGGCGCATGCGCGTTCGACCGCGGTCGGCCTGCGCGCGCACGAACGCCCCGATTTCTCGCCGCTGTCGCGCATCGCGCTGCGCGAACTGCTCGACACGAACCACACGCTGTTCTCGCACGCCCGCCCGGTGATGGAGGACCTCCACGCGCAGATCGCCGAAACGCAAAGCCTCGTGCTGCTGACGGACGCCGACGGCGTGATCCTGCACAGCATCGGCGACGCGGACTTCATCGAGAAAGCCAACCGCGTCGCGCTGTGCAACGGCGTGTCGTGGGCCGAGGGCGCACGCGGCACCAACGCGATCGGCACCGCGCTCGCGTCGGGTCAGGCCGTGGTCGTGCACGGTGCCGAACATTTCCTGCGCGCGAACCACATCCTCACCTGCGCGTGCGCGCCGATCGTCGATCCGTTCGGCCGCACGCTCGGCACGCTCGACGTGAGCGGCGACCCGCGCGGCGCCAGCCCGCATACGCTCGCGCTCGTGCGGATGTCGGCGCAACTGATCGAGAACCACCTGTTCGCGAACCAGTGCGGCGAAGCGCTGCGGTTGCGCTTTCACGCCCACGAGGATTGCGTCGATTCGCTGTTCGCCGGGCTCGTCGCGTTCGGCCCCGACGGCGGCCTGATCGCCGCGAACCGCAGCGCCCAATTCCAGCTCGGCGCATCGTTCGATGCACTGCAGCATCAGGCCAGCGACGCGTTGTTCGGCATGCGCTTCGGCCAGCTCGCGCAGCAGGCCGCGCGCGCGCCGGGCGCCACGTTCCGCCTCACGCTGTCGACCGGCGTGCGCGTGCTCGCGCGCTGCGAATTTCCGGAAGCGCAGAAAACGACCGTCGCCGTCACGCCGCCGGCACCGGCCGCACGCGTGCGTGCGCCGGACCCCGATGCGATCACGTTCGCGACGCTCGACACCGGCGACGCGCGCATGGCCGCCGTGCTCGAACGCGTCGCGAAGATTCGCGGGCGCGACCTGCCGCTGCTGATCCTCGGGCAGACCGGCACCGGCAAGGAATGGCTCGCCCGCGCGCTGCACCAGGCGTCGCCGCGCGCGGACGGCCCGTTCGTCGCGGTCAACTGCGCGGCGCTGCCCGATTCGCTGATCGAGGCCGAGCTGTTCGGCTATGAAGACGGCGCGTTCACGGGCGCACGCAAGCGCGGCAGCCCCGGCAAGATCGCGCAGGCCGACGGCGGCACGCTGTTTCTCGATGAAATCGGCGACATGCCGCTCGCGCAGCAGGTGCGGCTGATGCGCGTGCTGCAGGAGCGCGCGGTAATGCCGCTCGGCGGCGCACGCGCGGTGCCGGTCGACGTGCGGGTGGTCTGTGCGACCCACCGCGACCTGCGCGCGATGATCGCGGAGGGCACGTTCCGCGAGGATCTGTTCTACCGGATCAACGGGCTCGCGGTCACGCTGCCGGCGCTTGCCGCGCGCACCGACCTGCCGGCCCTCGTCGAGCGCATCCTTGCGCGGCTCGCGCGCAGCGAGCCGATGCCGCGCCGTCTGGCGGCCGACGTGCTCGATGCGTTCGCGCGCCACCGCTGGCCCGGCAACCTGCGGCAGATGACCAACGTGCTGCGCACGGCCGGCATGCTCGCCGAAGACGAAGCCGAAATCACGCTCGCGCATTTGCCCGACGATTTCTGGCTCGACTGCGACGATGCGCCGGCTACGCCGACGGGCGACACGCCAGCCGTATCGCCCGCGTCGCCTGGCAGGCGCGAAGGCACGACGCTGCAAAGCCATCAGGCCGCGATGATCGACGCGGTGCTCGCGCGGCACGGCGGCAACGTATCGGCGGCCGCGCGCGAGCTCGGCCTCGCCCGCAATACCGTGTACCGGTATCTGCGGCGGCACTGACCCCCACGGCTGGCGGCCGTGGGCCGCCGGCGGGTTCGGGTATGCTTGGCGCGTTGCCGCCGAACCGCCACCCGCTTCCGTCATGACCGATCCAGATCACCCGCCCCTCGTGCGCATCGAGCCGCTCGGCGCGACCTTCGACGCGCCCGATTCGCTCACCCTGCTCGAAGCCGCCGCGTTCGCGCGCGTGTCGCTGCCGCGCTCGTGCCGCAACGGCACGTGCCGAAGCTGCCTTTGCCGGATCGTCAGCGGCAGCGTACGCTACACGATCGAATGGCCGGGGCTCTCCCGCGAGGAAAAAGCCGACGGCTATACGCTGCCGTGCGTGGCCGTCGCGACGTCGGACCTCGTGCTCGACGTGCCCGACGCGGTCATGCTCGACTAGACGCGGCGCGCGACCGCGCGCGTCGTCCTGCAACGCTCTATCCTGCATGGAGAACGTGATGGTCCAGCCAACCGATCGCATCGAAAAACAGACGCTGCTCGCCGCGTCGCCCGACCGCGTCTGGGCAGCCGTGAGCAATTCCGGCGAATTCGGCCAGTGGTTCGGCGTGTCGTTCGACGGCCCGTTCGAGGCCGGCCAGTCGCTGTTCGGCCGCATCACCCCCACCCGCGTCGACGACGACGTCGCCAAGGCGCAGGAGCCCTATGCGGGCACTGTGTTCGAAATCGTCGTCGACCGCATCGAACCCAAGCAACTGTTCTCGTTTCGCTGGCATCCGTTCGCGATCGATCCGGAATTCGATTATGCGTCCGAGCCGATGACGCTCGTCACCTTCACGCTCGCGCCGCAGGCCGGCGGCACGCTGCTCACGGTCACCGAAACGGGTTTCGACCAGTTGATCGAAGCGCGTCGCGCGACGGCGCGCGACATGAACGACCAGGGCTGGGCCGCGCAGATGACGCTGATCGCGAAGTACCTGGCGCAGCCCGCGTAGCGCGCCGCGATGCCGCACGTCGGTGCCGGCCGGCGAACCGGCGTGCGTGGCATAATCGGCCGCATCGTCGTCCACCCGCCGCCGCGCATCGCATGCTGAGTCGTCGCCTCCGGAAGATCGGCAGTCTGATCGGGATGCTCGCCATCCTGATGACGGCGCTCGCGCCGACGATCTCGCAGGCGCTGACCACGCAAGGGCGCGTCGACGCGCTGCTGGCCGGCTACTGTTCGTCCGCGCCGGCCGCCGGCACGCCGTCCGCCGATACGGCGACGAAAAGCCTGCAGGCCCATCTCCACGCATGCGGCTACTGCAGCCTGCTTGCCCATACCCCCGCGCTACCCGCCCCCGAACTGACGTTTGCGGCCCGCGTGCACGCGATCGAACATCGCGCGGCCACCCGCTTCGAAAGCCTGCGCCGCGCGCAGCCGCTCACGGCCGCGCAACCGCGCGCCCCGCCGTTCACGTCCTGATCCGTCGTCATTACGCGTGATGCCGTCGTGCATCACGTCGCCCGCGCACGCCGCCCGCGTGCGCGACGTGTCACGTTTCGAAGGACGATCATGTCTCACCCTGCCGCGCACGGCGTCGTGCCGCGCGCGTGGTTGGCCGTCTCCGGTTCGGATCGCCGCGCTCCGGCATTCGCCCGCATGCGAATGCCCGTCCTCGCACGTCCGCGCCGAGCGCCGCCGACATCGATGCCGTTCACGCGGCCGTCCGTCGAATCCGTCTTTTCCATCCGATTCGTCATTCGCTCATCCAGTCATGAAAACCACCACTTTCGTTCGCGGCGCACTCGCCGCACTCGGCTTCGTCGTTATCCACGCCGCTCATGCACATGCCCTTCCGAAAACGCAGGACCCGGCCCCCGACGCCACACTGTCGAGCGCGCCGCCCGCGGTCACGATCGAGTTCGGCGAAGCGCTCGAGCCCGCGTTCAGCTCGATCGCCGTGACCGACAGCCATGGGCAGTCGGTCGTCGACGGGAAGTCGGCCGTCGACGCCGGCAACCGGAAGCGGATGCACGTCGCACTGGCGAGCCTGAAGCCCGGCACCTACACGGTCGCATGGATCGCGGTGGCCAGCGACGGCCATCGCACGCACGGCCGCTACGCATTCACGCTGAAGTAACGCATGTCACGCACGCGATGCGCATCGGTGCTTCGTGCCGAGCACATTCGCATCGATGCCCGCGGCATCGCACCCAATCAGGAGAACACATGATGAAACGCTCGATTCCGACCGGCCTGCTCGTGGCGCTGGCGCTGCACGCCACCGCCACCTTCGCCGCGTCGACCATCCAGGCCGATGCGTGCTGGATTCGCACCATGCCGGCGACGGTGCCGTCCTCCGGCTACTTCACGCTGAAGAACCACGGCGACGCGCCCGCGACGCTGACCGGTATCGACACGCCCGCCTACGGGATGGCGATGGTGCATGAAACGCAGACGAGCGGCAGCACCGCGAAGATGGTGCACGTCGACTCGGTCGTCGTGCCGGCGCACGGCTCGGTGACGTTCAAGCCGAAGAGCTATCACGTGATGCTCGAGGAACCGCGCCAGTCCGTCACGCCCGGCGCGAAGGTGCCGTTCCGGCTGCACTTCGCGGACGGCTCGACCGTGTCCGTGACCTGCGACGCGAAGGCGCCGACCTACGCCGGCCAGTAACGCCGCCTGCCTCACGAAAGGAGACGCACATGAAAAACCGCCTGCCGCTGGCCGACCTGATCGTTCGCTACCGGACGCCGCTGAATGTCGCGGTGCTGATCGTCTGCGGGTTATGGGCCGCCTGGATCGCGTGGATGACGCGGCCTGCCGCCATCGATACGCCGCCGTCGATTCCCGCGTACTGCATGCGCGACGCACGCTGACGCGACGGCACGGTTCCGGCGGCGGCCCGCGCCCTTATTGGCGTGGCATCATCGCTTCATCCCGACCGCTGGAACCGCCTTCCGGAGCGCCGCATGTCCATTCAGACCTGGATGCTGTTTGCCGCAGCCTATCTCGCCACGACGCTGTCGCCGGGGCCCAACGTGCTGCTCGTGATCCGCAACACGGTGCGCTACGGCGCGCACGGCACCGCCGCGACGATCGCCGGCAACCTCGTCGCGCAGGGCGTGGTCGTGCTGCTGGTCGCGCTCGGCGTGGGCGCGGTGCTGGCCGCGATGCCGCCGCTGTTCGTCGCGATGAAGGTGATCGGCGCCGCGTATCTGATCTTTCTGGGTGTGCGGCAGTTACGCGGCGAGCGCAAGACCGCCGCATCGAGCGGCGCCGCGGAGATCGCCGTGCCCGATCGACGGAAGCTGTTTCGTGAAGCGCTGTTCGTGTCGGGCAGCAATCCGAAGACGATGATCTTCCTGTCCGCTTTCATGCCGCAGTTCATCGTGCACGACCGCCCGCTGGCGCTGCAGTTCGTCGTGATGTACGCGACGATCGCCTGCACGGTCGTGGTCGTTCACAGCGTCTATTCGGCCGGCGTGCGCCGCCTGCATCGCGGCTTCGGCATGAGCCGCGCGGTGCGCGCGCTCAAGCGTGCGAGCGGACTGCTGTTCGTCGGGCTCGGCATCAAGCTGCTGACCGCGCGGCAGGCATGAGCCGGCCCCATCCGGTCAGCGCATGCGAGCGGCCAGCGCGGCCGTGATCTCGTCGAACGACGGCCGCGCATCGACGTCCTCGTTCACGCAGGCCGCCGCCAACGCATCGAGCGCGCCGACGTGCGGTTCGCAGCGCTCGAGCAATTCGCCGAGCAGATAGCCGAACGCGCGCGCTTCGAGCCGTTCGAACCTTGCGCCGCGCGTGCGCTCGGTCGGGTCGTACAGCGACGCCGCGCCGAAATCCCCGAGCAGCGCGCCGCCTGCGCCGTCGTGCAGGATGTTGTGCGCATACAGGTCGCCATGCATGATGCCGCGCGCGTGCAGATGGCCGGCGACCGACGCGATGCCGTGCGCGATCCGCAGCGCTTGTGCCGGCTCGAATCTCGCATCGGCGGCATAGACGTCGCGCGTGCAGGACGCGAAGCTCGGCGGCCCGGCGAGGTTCGTCAGCGCGGGATCGACCAGTTCCATCACCAGGCCGTGCGTGCCATCCGGATGCCCGCGCAGCTTGCCGATCACCGGGATCAGGTTCGGATGACCGCCGGCATGCAGGCACGCGGCCATTTCGCAATCGGGCAGGCCGTCGCTCGTCACCGCGCCCTTGAACAGCTTGACCGCGACCGTGCGCGGCGGATGACCGTCCGCACGCCACTGCGCACGGTAAATGACACCCGACGCGCCCTCGCCCAGTTTCTGTTCGCATGACAGCGCGGCCCAGTCGATTTCCGCGACGTCCGGCCCGGCGGACGCCGCGGCCTCCGGCACCGCGCCGAACGGATTGCCGGCCACGGCGAGCCACGCAAGACGCGGCAGGCGCGACAGCCAGTCGGGCAACGCGTCCAGCCGGTTCGCCGACAGGCGCACCAGCTCCAGCGCACGGCAGGCGGCCATTTCCGCGGGCAGCGCCCGCAGCTGGTTGCCGGCCAGCATGAGCTTCTGCAACCGCGCACAGTCGCCGATGTCGGCCGGCAGTTCCTCGATTGCGTTGTCGGTCAGGATCAGCCAGCGCAGCGCACGCGGCAGCGCGCCGCGCGGCACGGTGTGAATCGAGTTCGCCTTGAAGCCGATCATGTCGAGTTGATCGCACGCGCCGAGCACGTTGGGAAAAGCGGTGAAGCGGTTGCCCGACGCGAACAGGATGCGCAGGCGATGCAGCCGCGGCAGGTCGTCGGGTAGCGCGGACAACGCATTGCCGGTGAGGTCGAGCACTTCGAGCGTGTCGGCCAGATCGAAGATCTCGCGCGGAAATTCGGTTAATCCGCACGCGAGCTTGAGTTGCCGCGCGCCCGACAGTTGTCCGGCCTGCAGTTGTTCGAGGGTGTGGGTCACGGGGAGAAAACGGGTGGCGGTTGCGGGGACCCGTCGGGTCGATCGGACGAATTCTACCGGGATCGATCGCGTGCCCCTACATGACCTTGTCATACCCCCTTCACAAATGCGGAATGTGACGTTAGAATTGCGCCCCTTGCAGTGCCGACGTGGTGAAATTGGTAGACACGCTATCTTGAGGGGGTAGTGGCGAAAGCTGTGCGAGTTCGAGTCTCGCCGTCGGCACCAGATGCGTTTTCCTCGCATTCCAGCATTTCCGAAACCCGCGACAGCAGATGGCGTCGCGGGTTTTTTGTTTTCAGCTACGCCAACAACAGAAAATTCCGCACCACCGCGGACGGCTCGTCGCAGCGCGACGCGATGGCCAGCCTCGCGCGAAACCGGTTACCCGCGAACGGCCGGTATACGACGCCGGGCACCTGCACCTGCGTAATCGCCTTCGGCACGACCGATACGCCGAGCCCGGCCGCCACCAGCGTCACCGCGGACGCCATCTGCGGCGCCGGTTGTGCCATGCGCGGCTCGAACCCGGCGGCCTGGCACGCAGCGACGATGTCGTCGAACAGCGCGCCGCCGGCCGCGCGCGGCACCTGCACGAACGACTCGTCGGCCAACTCCGCCAACTCGATGCGCCGGCGCTGCGCCAGCCGGTGCGCGACGGGCAGCGCGACGAACATCGGCTCCTCGTCCCAGTCGGCTACCCGCAGCGTCGCGGCGACGCGGCGCTCGGGCCGCACGATCGCGACGTCGAGGCGCCCGGCCTCCAGCGCTTCCAGCAGCACGCCCGACGTCGCTTCCTGCAACGTCAGCTCGGCATCCGGGAACGCCTCCCGAAAGCGGCGAATCAGATCCGACACTTTCGGATTGAACGCGGCCGTGCCGGTGAAGCCGACCCGCAAATGACCGGTTTCCCCGCGCGCGGCGCGCCTGGCCGCCCGTGCCGCGCGCTCGGCGTCGTCGAGCACGCGTCGCGCCTCTTCCGCGAACACCTCACCCGCCAGCGTGAGCTCGGCGCCGCGCGCGGTCCGCTTGAACAGCTCCACGCCGAGCTCGTTCTCGAGCGCCTTGATCTGCTGGCTCAACGGCGGCTGGCCGATACCGAGCATTTCGGCGGCCTTCGTGAAATTCGATGCGGCCGCGACGGCCAGAAAGTAGCGGAGATGCCGGAGTTCCATGCGTGACGTGACCTCGCGGTGAGTCGGATCGGCCTGTCGGCCAGTGTTAAAACATATGGCTGCGGTTCATTTCATATATTGGACATATACATGGCCGTGCGCAAGAATTCGCGTATTCCGTCGCACATCGAGTGCCTTCATGTCCTCCGCTTCGATTTCCCGTTCCATGCCCGGCACGCAGAACGCCGCACCCGATGCGCTGCCGGCCGGCGTGTCCCCGCGCTCGGCCGCGTACAAGCGCATCGCGTTCGCGCTGTTCCTCGCCGGCTTTTCCACTTTCTCGCTGCTGTACTGCGTGCAGCCGCTGCTGCCCGCGTTCGCCCATGAGTTCAACGTCGGCGCGGCATCGAGTTCGCTGTCGCTGTCGTTGTCGACCGGGATGCTCGCGGTGTCGATCCTGTGCGCCGGCGCGCTGTCCGAACGGGTCGGGCGGCGCGGGCTGATGTTCGCGTCGATGACGCTGGCCGCGCTGTTCAACCTGCTCGCCGCGTGGTCGCCGAACTGGCACCTGCTGCTGGTCTGGCGCGCGCTCGAAGGCTTCGCGCTGGGCGGCGTGCCGGCGGTGGCGATGGCCTATCTCGCGGAAGAAATCGCCGCCGACGGGCTCGGCTTCTCGATGGGGCTCTATGTCGGCGGGACCGCGTTCGGCGGCATGATCGGACGGATCGGGATGAGCGCGCTCGAGGAGCACTTCTCGTGGCGCACGGCGATGCTGTCGATCGGCGTCGTCGACCTGCTCGCGGCGATCGCGTTCGTGATGCTGCTGCCGGCCTCGCGACGCTTCGTGAAGCGCACCGACCTGACGCTGCGTCACCACCTGCGGCTGTGGCACGCGCAACTGCGTCATGCGCGCCTGCCGTTCGTGTTCGCGATCGGCTTCCTGGTGATGGGTGCGTTCGTGACGATCTACAACTACGCCGGGTTCCGGCTCATGGCGGCGCCGTTCAACCTGAGCCCGACCGCGTGCGGGCTGATTTTCGGCGCATACCTGTTCGGGATGGTGTCGTCATCGAGCGCCGGCGCGCTCGCCGATCGCCTCGGGCGGGCGCCGGTGCTGGTCAGCGGCATCGTCGTGTTCGCGGCGGGCCTCGCGCTGACGCTGTCGCACTCGCTCGTCGCGATCGTCGTCGGCATCGTGCTCGTGACGATCGGCTTCTTCGTCGCCCACTCGGTCGCGAGCGGCTGGGTCGGCGCGCTCGCGGGCGCCGCGAAGGGGCATGCGGCTTCGCTGTATCTGCTGGCCTACTACGTCGGGTCGAGCGTGCTCGGCTCGGTCGGCGGCGCGTTCTGGCAACGCGGCGCGTGGACGAGCGTCGCCGCGTACGTCGCGGTGCTGCTCGTCATCGCATTGCTGGCCGCGCGGCGCTTGAGTCGTGCTTGAGTCGCCCTTGAGCCATGCGTGACGCGGCTCGGCGCGGTGCGGCCCGCGCCGTGCACCTGCGCCGGCCGCTCAGCCGTCACGACACCAGCGCATCGTCCCCTTTCATCGCATACGCCGCCTCGCGCCGCCGCAGCTTCATCGCGATCAGCGCCGCCAGCACCGCGAGCGCGACGCCGGTGAGAAACCCGCCCGTATAACCGACCTTCGCGGTCAGCGACAGGATCGTCGACGACGCGATCAGCTCGCCGAGATCGCGCGTGCTCTGCACGGCGGTCACGTCGGTGCCGGCCTGATCGCTGCCGCCCGCGAAACGCATGCCGGCCGTCATGATCGACACGGACGTGATGCCGGTCGCGAGCGAGCCGAGCACCGTGCACAGCCACGCCCACGACGGCGACACCGGCAGCCACCCGCTCGCCTGCGCGAACCACAGCAGCGCCGCCGCGCCCGCGCAGCTCACGCCGGCCGTGAACGCCCGCCACAGGCCGAGCGCCCGCACGAGCCACGCGCCGCCGCCGCATCCGAGCACGACCGTCACGACGCCGCCCGCCATTCCGAGCTTCCCGATCGCGTCGAGCGACCAGCCCGCGTCGTTGAGGAACAGCTTCGACAGGCCGAAGCCCGATACGGCGGTCATCGCCGACAGCAGCGCGAGCGACAGCAGCGACCACGAACGCGGCCGCTTCGCGAAGCGCACGAGGCTCGCATCGTGATCAGGCCGGATGCGCGCGCGATCCGCGTCGCGCGGCAACACCCACAGCACGCAGACGAGGCTCGCGAGCGGGACGGCGGCCAGCGCGAGAAAGGCGGTTGGCTGGCCGAACAGGCCGATCAGCGTCAACGTGCCGGCGCCGCCGCCGAAGAAGCCGATCATCACGCCCGCGATCTGGATCGCGTTGATCCTCGCGAGCGTGTCGCCGCTGAAATGCTCGGCGGCCATCCCGTCGTTCGCGATGTCCTGCGTCGCGCTCGCGAGCGACGCGACGGCCAGCAGCCCGACCGCCCAGCCCGCCGTCGCGACCGTCATCCCGATCTGCGCGAGGCTGGCCAGGCACAGCACGACGATCGTCTGCATCGGCAGCATCCAGCTGCGCCGCCGGCCGATGCGGGGCGACCAGCGGTTGTCGACGACAGGCGCCCACAGGAATTTCACGACCCACGGCAGCCCGACGAGCGGCAGGAACGCGAGCGCATGAAGTGGTGCGCCGTCGTGGCGCAGCAGCGTCGGCATCGCGTCCATCGCGATGCCGATCGGGATGCCCTGTGACAGGTAAAGCAGCGTGATCGTGATGACCAGGCGGCGATGTTCGAGCAGGTCGCGCATCGAATTCTCCAGTTGCATGAGGTTAAAAAGGTTCGGCGCCGGCCGGCACGCGCGCGGGCTGCATCGCGTCGCGCCGCGGACGGCGCGCCGCACGCAGCAGCAATGCGCCGAAGGCGACGAGCGCCGCGTCGATCGGCCAGTACACGGGTCGGCCCGCGTCCAGCAGCGCGAGCGCGCAATGGGTCGCGCCGGCCAGCCCGTACGCGACGCCGGCCGCACGCATCAGCACGCGCAGCCATGCCGCGCGATCGGCGACGCAGGCCGCGAGCGCGATCGCGCCGCCCCACACGGCCCAGAACAGCATCGCGAGCGCATGGTCGACGTGCATGCCGTCGGGCAGCGCACGGCCGGCGAACAGCAGCGCACCGCCCGCGAGCACGAGCCCGCCGCACACGCCGACCGCGGTGGCGGCCAGCACGTCCGCCGAGCGATCGCGCTGCGCGCGCCGCCGCTCGATCCACAGATGCAGCCCCGTCGCGCACAACGCACACGCGGCGAGCCCCATCAGGAAATGCAGCACGCGCAGCCCATCACCGGCCGCACCCACCCAGCCGTATTGCGCGAAATGCAGCGGCTGCACCGCGATGAACGCGCGCAGCCAGAAACCGCGGCCGCGCGACGTCGCATCGGCGAGCCATTGCCCGTCCGTCGCGCGGTACAGGTGGCGTTCGAACACGGCCGTGCTCGGCAGGCCCGCGGTCGTACCGGCAATCTCGACGCGTGCGTTCACGTCGCCCCAGCGATGCAGCACGACGGCTTCGGGGCGGAAATCCGGCCTGCGCACCGCGTCGCGCCGCAGCAGCGCATCGAGATCGGGCGCATGCCGCCATGGGCCGCCGGCCTCGACGGGCGACGGTCCGCCCAGCAGCTCGGCGAACGCACGCTGCGGCTGCCCCGGATACGCGACGCCCGCGAGCGACACCGTGCCGAGCGCGCCGAGCCCCGACAGCACGCCGGTGAACGCGAACAGCACGAGCCACGGCGTGCCCCACAGGCCGATCCACGCGTGCAGGTCGAACAGCGCGACGCGCAAGCCGTGGCCGCGCCGGATGCGCGCCGCGTCGGGCCAGCGCTTGCGATGCACGACCACGCCCGCGACGATGAGCACGAGCAGTACGACGCCCCACAGGCTCACGAAGATGCGCCCGGGGAAGCCGGCGAACAGCGTCTTGTGCAGCGTGACGATCAACGTCGCCCGCGCGGCGTCGGGCAGCGGCGCGCCGGTCGCCGAATCGAGCGCGAGCGTGCACGTCTGGCGCGCGTCGCAGAAACGGATGGCCGGATCGTCCGGCCGCGGCAGCACGATGCGCGCGTCGCGCAACGCGACCCCGAGCGACGCCGCGCGCGCGACGAGCGCGTCGAGCGGCAACGTCGGCCGTGCGACGGCGACCGCAGGCGGCCGCCACCAGCCCTGCATCGAATCGAACGCGAGACTCCAGGTGCCGCTGAACAGCACGACGAACAGCACCACGCCGAACAGCGCGCCGGCGCCGCGATGCAGCGCGCGCCAGCGCGAACGCGACGAAGCATCCATGTCAGCGCCCTCCCCAGAACATCGCGCACGGCACGAGCACCGCGAGCCACGCACCCGCACGCCACACGGCCTGTCGCCAGCCGGGGGCGACGAGCACCCACAGCAGCGCGGCGACGCTCGCGACGAGCGTCAGCAACACGGCCGCATAGAGCCGGTTCAGGCCGTCGTCGGGGTAATGACGGGCCAGCGTGAGCGCGAGCGCGACCGCCCCCGGCAGCACGCCGCCGATCGCGATCGCCGCCCGCGCGCCCCAGCCGGCCGCCATCAGAATTGCCCGCGCACGGTCAGCATCACGTTGCGCGGTTCTCCGTAACGGTTGTTCCAGCCCGGCTGGCTCAGGCTCAGGTAGTAGGTGCGGTCGAACAGGTTGTTGACGTTGAGCGCGGCGCTCCAGTGCTTGTCGTAGCGGTAGCCGAGCCGCACGCTCGCGAGCGCGTAGCCGCCCTGGCTCATCGTGACGCCGTTCGCCTGCGCCGAGTAGCTGCTCTGCACCTGCACGCCGCCGCCGATGCTCCAGCGCCGCTCCTGCCACGGCAGGTCGTAGTTGGTCCACAGCCGGAACAGGTGGCGCGGATTCAGCAGCGGCGCGAACGAACCCGCGTTCGCGAGGTTGTCCGCATAACGCATCGTGTCGTACGTGTAGCTCGCCCACACGCTCCACCACGGCGTGATGCGCCCGTTCGCCTCGAACTCGAAGCCCTGGCTGCGCACGCTGCCGCCGTTCACGTAGTAGCAGCTCGGCCCCGCGCACGGATGCGCGAGGTCGACCTGCGGGTTGTTGTCGAGATCGATGCGGAACGCCGCGAGCGACACGTCGAGCTTGCCGCCCGCCAGTTCGCCCTTCACGCCCGTTTCGTAGGTGCGCCCCTTCACCGGCGTCAGGATGCCGCCGCCCCACATCGACTTGGTCTGCGGCTGGAACACCTCCGCATAGCTCGCGTACCACGACCAGTCGCGCGCGAAATCCCAGATCAGCCCGCCGTACGGCGTGAACTGGTGGCCGGTGTTGTAGTGCGCGCCGAGGCTGTCCTGGTTCCACCAGCTCATCCGGCCGCCGAGCACGAGCGTCAGCGGCTCCGCGAGCTTGATGCGGCCCAGCCCGTAGACGCCCTTCTGCGAAACGTCGTTCTGCTGCGACTGCTGGTACGGCCCGATGCCGGGCTCGGGCACGCTGCTCGGGTTCCAGCGGTACACGTTCACCGGCGTGCCGGCCACGTCGCCGAGCAGCGGCGCGGTCATCTGCCCGCTGCTGCTGTTCGCGTAGGTGACGCCGAACAGCAGGTCGTGCGTGAGCCCGAACGCATGCACGGGGCCCTGCACGTTCGCATCGATGCTGCGGCTGTAGCTGCTGAACTGGTACGCGGCGCCGGTCAGCCGGCCGCCGGCGCCCGTCGCCGGATCGATCGCGCCAAACGAACCCGCGTACTTCAGGTCCGAGCGCACGCTCTGGTATTCGCCGCTGACCTTCGCCTTCCAGCCGGCGCCGAGCTTCTGCTCGATCGACGCGAACGCGCGCGTCGTGTCCCAGTTGAAACGGCCCCACGCGGTGTCGAGGAACGTCGAGCGCGACAGGCCGAGGCTGGACCCGTCGCGCGCCATCGGCACGCCGGACATGTCGGGCACCGATGTCGTGGTCTGGTACTGCGCGCCGAACGTGAGCAGCGTGTCGCGCGTCACGTCGACTTCCGTGACGCTGTAGATCGAACGCGTGTCCTGCTTCGCGTGGTCGTAGAAGAAGTGGCGATCCTCGTACGCGGCGACGAGCCGGCTGCGCACGGTGCCGGCCGCATTGAGCGGGCCGCCGATGTCGGCTTCCGCGCGATAGCGGTCCCAGCTGCCGACGCTGGCGGTCGCATGCGCGGAGAACTGGTATTGCGGGCGCTTGCGCACGAGGTTGACGGTCGCGGCCGGATTGCCCGAGCCGTGCAGCAGCCCGTTCGCGCCGCGCAGGATTTCGACGCGTTCGTACACCGAGATGTCCTGCGGCGCGCTCGCCATGTCGCCGATCACGACCGGCACGCCGTCGAATTCGAACGAATCGACCTTGAAGCCGCGCACGAAGTACGCAGTGGTGAGCAGCACGTACGGCTGGACGGTCACGCCGGCCGACTGCTGCATCACCTCGTCGAGCGAGAACAGGTTCTGCTGGTCGATCCGCTCGCGCGTCGTCACGCTGACCGACTGCGGAATCTCGCGCAACGCGAGCGGCATCTTGCCGACCGTCGCCACGGACGGATCGTCGGCGACGCCGCGCGACGCATTCACCGCAATCGCCTTCAACTCGCTCCCGGCAGGCTGCGCGGCGGCCGCTTTGTCCCGGCGGACTTCCGCGCCGGCCGCCGGCGCCGCATCGGCGAACGCCGCCGCCGGATGCGCGGCGATCAGCAGGCCGAGGTACAGCGACGGACGCCAGCGCCCGAAACGGGCGACGCGTGCGCCCTGCATCATCGATCTCTCAGGTTCCCGTACCTCGTACCGCATTCACGCCCCCGTATTTGATAATCATTCTCATTATCAATTAGAACCGGCAGGCGATTTTTCGATCGTGGAGCTTTTCCTATCGATTCCGGGCACGGCGGCCCGCATTGTTCACGTCACTGCTCGGATTCGGCCGGGCGGGTTTCGGCGTCCGCGCCGGCGGGCGGCGCTCCGTCGGGCGGCCGTCCAGCGCGGGAGAACGTCGCGTACCACGCATCGGTCTCGATCAGTTGCGCATGCGTGCCGGTCGCCCGCACGCGGCCCGCATCGAGCACGACGATCGTGTCGGCGGCCGCCGCGAGCGCCGGCTGATGCGTGACGACGATGCGCGTGCGTTGCCCGCGCAGCGCGACGAGACTGTCGCGCACGCGTCGCGCGCTCAGTTCATCGAGGCTCGCGGTCGGCTCGTCGAACATCAGCACCGGCGCGCGCGCCAGCAGCGCACGCGCCAGGCATGCGCGCTGGCGCTGCCCGCCCGACAGCAACTGGCCGCCCGGCCCCACGTCGGTGTCGAGGCCGTCCGGCAGGCGTTCGGCGTCGCGCAGCAGGCCGACCGCATCCAGCGCGGCGCGCAGCTCGGCATCGGTCGCGTCGGGCCGCCCCATCCGCACGTTCCACGCGAGGCTGCCGCGAAACAGCCCGTTGTCCTGGAACACGAGGTTGCGCGTCGCGGCGAGCGTCGCCTCGCTCAGGTGCCGCACGTCGGCGCGGCCGAGCAGCACGCGCCCGGCGCACGGATCGTCGAGCCGCGCGAGCAGGCCGAGCAGCGTGCTCTTGCCCGCGCCCGTCGGGCCGACGATCGCGACGAAGCCGCCCGCCGGACAATGCAGGTCGATCCCGTCGAGCAGCGTCGCGCCGCCGGCCGACCGATAGCCGACGCGCAGCGCGTCGACGCTCGCGTCGTGTACCGGCGTGCCGCGCTCGGGGCTGTCGAAAAGTGGCGCATGCAGCACCGCGAGCACCGTATCGAGCGCGCGCCAGCCGCCGCGCAGCGCCTGGTCGAGCTGCGTGAGCTGCGCGAGCGGCTCGATGAAGCGCACGAGCAGCACCAGCACCGCGACGGCCGTCGCCGCGTCGAGCCGGCCGGCCGCGACGGCCCACGCGCCGCCGATCAGCATCGCGACGAACACGCCCTGCACCGCTCCCGCGAAGCCGAGCTCGATCGGCAGCGAGCGCCGCATCAGCGCCCGCGTGCGGCGATGCTGTTCGTCGAACGCGCGCTGCAGCGCCGCGCGTGCGTCGCCGTCCCGGCCCGCGAAGCGCAGCAGCCCCTGATGCGCGGCGAAGGTCTGAAGCTGCACGGCCATGTCGCGATCGCCGGCGGCGCGCGCCTGTTCGAACGCGAGCGTGCGGGCGCCGCCGCGTTCCAGCAGCGCGAACAGCAGCACGGCCGCCGCCGCGAGGCACAGCGCGATGCGCCAGTCGATCCACGCGAGCCCCGCGACCACCGCGAGCGGCGTGACGACCGCGCCGATCAACGGCCCGAGCAGGTGCGCGGGAATTCCCATCGCCTGCATCACCGGCCCGCGCAGCAACCCGGCCCGATGACTGTCGCGCACGGCCTGCCACGACGCGATGCGCGGCAGGTGGTGCACGAGGCGTTCGACGAGGCCGACGGCCAGCGCGCCGCCCGCGCGATAGCCTCGACGTT
>NZ_BBSK01000073.1:0-61596 GCF_001319805.1 Burkholderia sp. E168m22 | reverse complement strand
ACAGCGTCAGCACACCGAGCACGGCCGTCCAGCGCAGCGCGGCCGCCTGCGCACCGGCGAACCAGGCGCGGATCAGCGGCACGAGCAGCAGCCCGCACGCGCCGTCGAGCAACGCGGCGGCCACCGCCCAGCCCAGCCCGCGCAACAGCGCGCGGCGCGTGTCGCTCGGCAGGCACTGCAAACGTTTGAGCGATGTCGTCATCATGCGGCCTCCCCGCCTGCGGCGCTGCGTTCGCGCCAGAGCCGCGCATACAGCCCGTGCGCGGCCAGCAGCGCCGCGTGCGTACCGCGTTCGACGATGCGGCCGCGCTCCATCACGAGGATCTGGTCCGCGTGCCGGATCGCATCGAGATCGTGGCTGACGATCACACGGGTACGCATGTCGGCGCGCAGCGCGTTGCGCAACGCGCGTCCGGTTTGCGGATCGAGCGCCGACGCCGGTTCGTCGAGCAACAGCAACGGCGCGCGCGACAGCAGCGCACGCGCGATCGACAATCGCTGCAGTTCGCCGCCGGACAGCCGCACGTCGCGCCCGCACACGCAGTCGTAGCCGCCCGGCAATGCGTCGATGCGCTCGTCGAGACAGGCCGCGCGCGCGGCGGCGCGAATCGCGTCGCGATCGGCATCGGGCCGGTACAGCGCGATGTTCGCGGCAATCGACACATCGTCGAGCGCGGTGGCCTGCTGGAACACCATCGCGACCTGTTCGCGGCGCGTGTCCGACGCGAGCAGCCGCAGATCGGCGCCGCCGAGCCGCACCGTGCCGCGATCCGGGTCCATGAAGCGCGCGAGCAGCATCAGCAGCGTGCTCTTGCCCGCGCCCGACGGCCCGACGATCGCGGTGGTCGTGCCGGCCGCGATCGTCGCGTCGAGGTCGCGCAGGATCGGCTCGCCGTCGATGTCGACCTGCACGCCGCGCAGTTCGATCGATGCATCGCGCGGCGCCTGTGCCGCGCCGTCGGCGGGTTCCTGCAAGCCCGGCTGCACGAGCAACGCATCGAGCCGCGCGGCGGCCGCGTGCGCGTCGCGCAACGCATCGGCGCCATGACCGAGCGCACGCACCGGCGCCGCGATCGCCCAGATCAGCAACGCGAACGCGCACAGCGTGCCGACCGGCAACTGCCCGGCCGTCAGCCACGTCGCGCCGCACACGACCCACGCGAGCAGGAACGGCGTGCCGAGCAGCACCTGCGTGCACGCGCCGAGACCGCCGATGCGGCCGACCCACGCCGCGAACGCGTGCGAGAAATGTCCGGCCGACGCCAGCGCGGCCGCCTCGATGCCGGCGCCCGGATACTGCCGCACCAGCGCCGGGTTCTGCGCGAGCTGCGCATAGTCGCCCATCAGCCGTTCGAGCGCCGCGTTGCGTGCGGCGAAGGCCGGCGCGAAGCGTGCCGAGCGCATCCAGCGGAACAGCGCCGCACCGGCGACGAGCGGCACGAGCGCGAACGCGAGCAGCACGGGATTCAGATAAAGCAGGCACGCGAGCGCCGCGCACGGCACGACGACGAGCTGCGTGAGATCGGCCGGCGCATGCGCGACGAGCTGATGCAGCGCGCGCACGTCCTGATCGACGTGGCGCGCGACACGGTCGCTGCCCGCACGCGCGAACCAGCCGAGCGGCAAACGCTGCAGATGATCGGCAAGGCGCTTGCGCAGACGGTCGCCGAGATCGGCGTCGACGCGGTGCGTCAGGTGCAGTGCGACCGTCTGGCCGCCCAGCCAAAATGCGCCGGCCGCCACGGCGGCGACGAGCCAGCCGCGCGCCGCCGCGTCGAGCTGTGGCGCGACGCGCCATGCGTCGGCGAAATGCGCGAGCGCGAGCCACGGCACGAGCGACGCGACGCCGGCCAGCGCCTGCAACGCCACCGCCGCGACGAGCGGCACCGCGAACGGTCGCAACATCGAAAGCAACGGCCCCTTCATGCGGCACGCTCCAGCAGCATGCCGAGCGTTGCCGCGCGCGCATCGCCCGGCGGCTGCGCCGGAAAACCGAGTTGCGCGGTCAACTGCTGCCAGACGCGCGCCACGTCGATGCTGCGCTGGTTGCATGCGTGCAGCCCTTCGCCGGACACGAGCCGGTCGACCGCGCGCACGGCCGCCTGCGGCCAGCAGCGCGCGTGAATCTCGCCCCAGGTTTCCTGTGCGTCGTCGCAGATCTGGATGCTCGGCAGGTCGTCGCCGGCCGCCTCGCCGAAGATCGGGAACAGGCCGTCCTCGTCCAGCGCCGGCTCGCGCAGCGCGGGCGCCCACCACAGCGGGCCGTGCGGCGACGCGAGCGTCCACGTGCCGGCGTCGGTCGTCAGCGTGATGCCGAACAGCACGCTCATCCGGCCGTCGTCGGCCGCCGCCATCTCGTTGTGCACGCGCAGCGACACCGGCGTTTCGGCGAGCACCATCGCGCATTCGCGCATCGACGACAGCGCCGGCCCGATCGGTTCGACCGACCACGGCCCGACACCCTGCAACGCCGCCGCGAGCACGTCGAGCGCTGCGTAGCTCGCCTGCACCGAGCACACCACGTCCGCATGCACCGGCGCGCTCGTCTCGCGCAGCCGCCGTGCGACCGCGATGAAGCGCGCGACGACCGGCAGGTTCGGATAGAAGCTGTTGAGCAGGCAGCGGCGGCCGTGGCGCGACGCGGTGCGCAGCACGCTGGCCCATTCGTCGGGCAGCAGCGGATGCTCGATCACGACGTCGATGCCGCGTTCGAGCAGCCGGCACGCGAGCGCGGCGCCTTGCGCGCCGCGCGCCGCGCCGCCGACGGCGACGCACGCGATGCGCACGTCGTCCGGCAACGCGTCGACGCGGTCGAACACCGGCGCACCGACGCGTGCGGCCAATGCGGCCGTGCGCGCACTGCCTTGCCCGAGGATGCCGGCGACGTGATACGAACCGGACGCCGCGAGGCCCGCCGCATAGAACTGACCGAAACGGGAGCCGGCCACGACGACCGGCAGCGGATGGACCTTCATCGTGCCTCCTTCAGGCGGGTGTCGACGAACGCGGCGTTCAGGCAGTCGAAATGACCGCCGGGGATATCGACGGCCGTGATGCCGCCGAGCGCCTGCGCCGTCCAGTAATCGGTGAGCGCCGCGCGCTGCTGCGGAATCAGCGGATTGCAGCGCTCCGGCACGAACAGCCGCAGCGCGCCCGCATACGGCGCATCGCCGGCCCAGTGGGACGCCTGCACCGAATGCATGAAGAGCCGGTAGAGCCGCTCGCGCTCGTCGAGCAGCGGATGCGCGAGCGCGTCCTGCAGCGACAGGCCGGCAGCCGCGCGGAGCACGCGGCGACGCAGCCCGTCGAGCGGCTCGCAGCGATCGCCGAAGATCTCGAGCTGCGCCTGCAGGCTGCCGGGCGCGAGCCGCGTAGGGTCGGCCTTCAATGCGTCGGCGAGCGCATCGGCCAGCACGTACGTTTCCGGAAAGCCGAGCGCATCGAGCGGCAGCCCGAGCGTCGCCGCGAAGTTGAACAGCACGAGCCGTTCGTCCTCGATCAGATACGGAATCCGGTAGCTCGACACGATGTCGAGCGTGCGCACCGCGACGCCGAGCTGCACCAGCGACTTCGCCATTTCGAGCGCGATCAGCCCGCCCGAGCAGTAGCCCAGCACGTCGACCTCGCGCACGCCGTTGCGCCACAGCGCATCCGCGTAACGCCGGCCCAGCGTCGCGTTCAGGTGGCGCACCGGCAGGTCGAGATAGTCCTGCGCGTCGCGCACCGCGAAGCCGAGCACCGGGCCGAGCCGCGCCAGCGCGGGCAGCACCGGACGGTACGCATGCACGGTGCCGAGCCCTTCGTGCACGATCACGCGCGGCACGCCGTCGCCCGGCGCGAGCGGAATCGGCCGCACGCCGGCTCGCACGCGCGGCGCCGGCGCATGGACGACCGCCGATGCAGGCAGCGTGCGCGACGCGGCGGGCGCGGCCGTCGGCGTCGCGCTCGCCGGCTGCTCGCTCGCGTCGCGCAGGCATTGCGCGAACGCGGCGGGCGTCGGCTGCGCGAGCACCCAGCGCAGCAGCCGGTCGAACGGATGCGCATGCGCGAGCGGCTCCTCGCCGCGCAGCCGCGACACGAGCTGCGCGATCAGCAGCGAATCGCCGCCCGCAGCGAAGAAGTCCTGATCCGGCGACACGTTGCGCGTATCGAGCACGGTTTCCCACAAGCCGATCAACCGCGCGAGCAGCGGATCGGCTGCCTGTGCGGGCACCGCTCGCACCACGGCCGGCGCCGGTTCGCGGATATCGGCGATGCCGGCCAGCGTGCGGCGGTCGATCTTGCCGTTCGCGGTCACCGGCAAGCGTTCGAGCACGCGCAGTTGCGACGGCACCATGTAGTTCGGCACGCGCTCGGCCACGAACGACAGCAGCGTATCCGGCGCGATGCGTGCAGCGCCGCGCTTCACGTGAGCCAGCAGGATGTCGTAGCCGAGCGCGGCGAGCGGCGTGTCGGGCGCGACACAACCGAGCGCGCGATCGCCCGCTTCCGCCTGCAGCCATTCGAGCCATTGCGCGTGCGGCACGAACAACCGCGCCGATGCGGCGCGCGCGTCGTCCGGCGTCTCCATCATCAGCCCCTGGCTGATGCTGATTTCCGGATGCTCGGCCGTCAGTTCCTGGATCACCCACCACGCATCGGCAGCCGACAGCGCACGCAAGCCCGCGATCAGCGCGACCGTATCACGCGCATTGTTCAGCGCGCCGGAGCTGATCGTCAGGTCGACCGAATGCGGCGCAATGCCCTGCGCGTCGCACGGCGCGTTCATGTCGAAGCGCACGAAGCGCATCCACGGATACGCGGCGAAACGCTCGCGTGCGGCGGCGAGGAAGTAGCTCGACACGTCGCTGAACAGGTAATCGATGCGCGTGCCGGCTTCGACCAGCGGCGCGAGCGCGTCGACGATCGCACGCGTCGCGGCGGCCGTGCCCGCGCCGATTTCGAGAATGCGCCACGAGCGCTGCGGTTCGCGTGCGACGACGGCGCGCACGGCCTGCGCCATCCCGCGATGCAGCGCGCGGGCATGTTCGCCGTCGCTGTACATCGCTTCGGCGATATGCGAAGCCCCTTCCGGGAACATCAGGCCGGCCGGCGACACGCTGCCGGAGATCTGCGCGTCGAGGCATCCGGCGCTGGTGCGGAAGTAGTCCACGAGCACGGCCGGCCACAGCTCGGGCGACGCGTGTTGCGCGAATGCGTCCCAGCACGCATGCGCATCGGCCAGGCTCGCGCGCGGCCGCATGCGCCAGCCGTCTTCGGCATCCGCCTCCAGCACGCCGTGCGCGACGAGCATCGCGAGCCAGTGGCGCAGCAAATGCCGTCGTGCCGCCGGCACACGCAGCCGCTCGCACAAGGTCGCGAAACCGGTCGAAGCATCGGTCGTCAAACCGCCGGCCGGAACGATCCACGCGGCGAGCGACGCCACGCACGCCGTTTCGAGCTGCGCGACCGAACGCGCCACGTCTACCTGCGCGGGCCAGCGTGCGGTGTCGAATGCCGTGCGCACCTGCGTCGTCAGGTCACGCAGCGCGTCGTCTCGCGCCGACGCAGGCGCTTCCGCACTCTGCAGCGACACGAAGCTCGCGAGCCGGCGCTCCGCGCCCTCGCCGAGCACGATCGTCGCCGCCGCGCCGACGAGCGGATGCGCGGTCAGCGCCGCATCGACCTCGGCCAGCTCGATCCGGTAGCCGCGGATCTTCACCTGATCGTCCTGCCGGCCGAGGAATTCGAGCGAGCCGTCGGCGCGCACGCGCCCGAGATCGCCGGTGCGGTAAAGCCTGCGCCCGTCCGCATGACGGATGAAGCGTTCGGCCGTCCGCACCGGATCGTTCGCGTAGCCCGTCGCGAGCCCGACGCCGCCGATATGGATCTCGCCGCGCACGCCCGGCGGACACGGCCGGCCGAGTGCATCGAGCACTTCCATCGTCTGCCCGGTCAGCGCGCGGCCGTACGGAATGCTCGCGAGCTGCGTGTCTTCCGGACGGATCGGATGCTCGATCGACCAGATCGACGCTTCGGTCGCGCCCCCGAGGCTGAACAGCGCGCTATCGGGCCAGCGCTGCCACCAGCGGGCCGGCAGCGTCACCGGAATCCAGTCGCCCGACCACAGCACGCGCCGCGGGCCCGGCACGTCGAGCGCCGGTTCGCCTTCGAGGTAGTCGATCAGCATCTGCCCCTGGGCGGGCACCGAGTTCCACAACGTCACGCGATGGCGCGCCATCAGTTCGGCCCAGTGCGACGGATCGTTGCCGCGCGCCGGATCGGGCAGCACGATGCACGCGCCGCGCGCGGTCGCGCCGAAAAAGTCGTAGACGGACAGGTCGAAGCTCAGTTCGGCCAGCCCCAGCACCACGTCGCCCGCACCGACCGCATGCCGCGCGCTGATGTCGGCGAGCGTGTTGCACACCGCCGCATGGCTCAGCATCACGCCCTTCGGCTCGCCGGTGGAACCCGATGTGTAGATCACGTAAGCCAACGCATCGGGGGCGATGTCGCACGCGGCGCGCGGCGGCCATTGCGGATCGCGCGGCAACGCATCGATATCGATGCGCACGCAACCTTCGTTTTCGAATGCGAGCGCCTGCACGCTGACGACCGCACGCACTCGCGCATTGCGCAGAATGGCCTGTTGCCGCAGCGCCGGCTGACGGCTGTCGACCGGGACGTACGCGGCGGCTGCCTGGACGATCGCGAGCACGGCCGCGAGCTGATGCGCGCACTTCGGCATCAGCACCGCGACGGTATCGCCCACGCCGACGCCGGCCTGTTCGAGCGCGGTACGCAGCGCCGCCGCCTGTTGCGCGACCTCGCGGTACGTGCGCGCACCCAGCGCGTCGATCACGACCGGCGCATCGGGCGTGCGCAACGCCTGCGCGGCGAAACCGGCCGCGATATGCGTATCGGCATCCGGATGCGCGTCGGCGACGGGCGTCGCGGACGGCAGCACGATGTCACCGTCACGCGACCACCATTCGGCATCGTCGGCCAGCCGGCCCAGCAGCGCGACATACGCGTCGAACATCGCGGCCGGCATGCCGTCCGGAAACAGGTCGTCGCGCACGTCCCAGCCGATTTCCAGTCCGCCGAACTGGTCGGTCACCTGGCAATCGAGCCATACCTGCGGCGTCTGGCTGATCATGGTGCGCGGCGGTTCGGCGCGCGTCGCCTGCTCGCCGAGCAGGCGCCCCACGCTGCCGATCCCGCTCGTGAACACCACCGGCATCAGCGCCGCGTCCTTGCCGCGCCGCCGCGCGAGTTCGCGCATCACGTCGACGCCGGTGAAGGCGCGATGATCGAGATCGTCGAACATCCGCGCGCCGATCGTGCGGGCACGTTCGACGAAATCGCGCCCGTGCGTCGCGTCGACGGCGAGCAGGCTCAGCGCGGTGAAATCGCCGAGCACCGCATCGATGCGCGGATGCACGGGCGGACGGTTCAATACCGTCAGGTTCAGGCAGAACGCCGGCGTCTGGCTCCAGCGGCCGACCACCTCGGCGAACGCGGCCAGCGCGACGCTCGCCGCGCTCAATCCGAAACGGCTCGCGTGGCCGCTCAGCGCGGCCCATTGCGCGCGGTCGAGCCGCGCATGCCGGTGCGTGAAGCGCGGCCGCCCGTCGGTGCGCATCGCGGGTACGACCGGCAGATCGGGACGCGCGGGCAGGTCGTCGAGGCGAGCGAGCCACCACGCCTTGTCGCGCGCATGCTCGGCGCGCGTCTCGGCCTGCGCTTCATGCAGCACATAGTCGCGAAACGTCGCATCGAGCGGCGCGGGCTGCCATTGCGGATCGTCGTAACGGCGCCGCCATTCGGCGAGCAGCAATTGCAGGCTCGCGTAGTCGATCAGCGTGAAATCCACGGACAGGTGCAGCACCGCGCCATCCGGGCCGAGACTCACTTCCGGCTGCAGCACCGGCCAGCGGTCGAGCGCATGCACCGCATGATCGAGGCGCTCGCGCACGCGGTTCAGGTGGGCGTCGAATGCGTTCGCGTCGGCCTCGCGCAAGTCGTGCACGGTGAGCGGCTGCCACGGCACGTCGGGCAGCACGCGTTGCCATGCGTTGTCCTCGACGATCGCGCGCAGCATCGGATGGCGCGCGACGCACGCATTCCACGCGGCTTCGAAGCGCACGCAGTCGAGATCCTTCGGCTCGTCGTATTCGACGTACAGATGGCACGCGCTGCCGCCGAACTCGAACGATTCGTGGCGGCCGAGCACGTACGCGGCCTGTACCGGCGTCAGCGCGAATCGTTCGTACTGATGCGCCGGATCGCTGCGCCATGCTCCGCCCTGAAGGAAACGGACGAACGCGTCGCGTTCGGCCTTGATGCGCGCGGCGAGATCCGCATCGAGCGCGCCGGCCGGCGCGCGATAGCGCAACTGGCCGCCGTCGTCGCACCACAGTTCGATCTGGCGTTCGCGGCAGAGATCGAGCACGTCGTCGAAGTTCACAGCACGCCCTCCTCGATCGTCGCGACCGACGCATCGCCGTCGGCGGGCGCCGCCGGTGTCAATTCGTCGAGCTGCGCCGCGAGGCCAGCGAGCGTCGGCTGCCGGTAGAACGCGGCCATCCCGATCCGCACGCCGAGCCGCTCGCGCAGTTGCGCGAGCAGGCGGGTCGCGAGCAGGCTGTCGCCGCCGAGCGCGAAGAACGTCGCGTCACGCGCGTTCGCCGCGCGGCCGAGCGCCTGCTCCCAACAGGCCAGCAATATCGCGTGCCGTTCGCCGGCCGGCACGAACGCGTCGTGCGCGGCCGGTGCGTCGCCGAGTGCGCGCGCGAGTGCATCCCCGACCGCCCGGCGATCGAGCTTGCCGTTCGCGTTGAGCGGCCAGCGCAGCACGCACCACAGCGCATCGGGACGCATCGCGTCGGGCAACCGGTCGCGCAACCAGTCCGCGAGCGCCGCCTGTTCGATCGGCTCGCCGACCCGGCGCGCATCGATGCAGGCGAATGCCGCCGAGCGCCAGCTGCGCGCATCGAGCGCAAAGCCGCACGCGTGGGCGGCCGCCGCCAGCGCATCGTGCGCGAACGGCCGCGGCAGCGACGCATCGCCCGCGACGCTCGCGACGAGTTCGCGCAGCGGCGAGTCGCGCAGCACGTCGGCGAGCAGCAGGCGGCCGTCCCGCGCGAGCAGCGCGGCCGCGATCCGGAAGGTGTCGCGCGGATCGTCGCGCAGGTGGGCCGCCGCGAAACTGATCACGCAGTCGAATGCGCCGAGATGACGTGCGGGCAGCAAGCCGTCCTGCATCGCCTGAAGCGCCGGCATCGTTCGCGTGAAGCGTGCCTGCGCGTTGTGCAGCAGGCCCGGCGACACGTCGAACAGCGTCACGTCGAAGCGCGGATCGTCGAGCACGCCGAGCCCCGCATCGAGCGCCTGGCCCGCGCGGGCATCGAGCACCGCGACGCGCAGCGCACCTGTGTGTGCCGCGGCCTGCGCGTCCAGCGCGGCGGCGAATTCGCGCAGCGCACGAACACCGTCCGGCAAACGTGTCGCGAACGCGAGCGGCGCCACGCACGGGTCCAGCAGTACGCGTTGCGCGGCGGTATCCGGATCGGCGGCGAGCGCGCGCAGCGCGGCCGTCAGATCGTCGAGATCGGTCGCCTGCCAGGCGAGGTGACCGAGCGCATCGACGAGGGCGATCGATGCGTCTCGCGGCGCGTGCCAGTGCGCACGCAGCGACGGCGGCAGGCCCGCGTCGCCGTCGAGCAGCCGCCCGGCCACGGCGTGCGCGACGGCCGCTTCCGCCGGCATCGTGTCGGCCATGTCGGCGGTCGCAAGCGATGCCGGCGCGGTGTCCGCTGCTGCACAATCGTTCGGCACGAACGCCGCGACGATGCGCGCGGCCTCGCCGTGGACGACACTCGCACACGCACCATCGATCAACGGATGCGCGGCCAGCGCCGCCTCGATCTCGCCGAGCTCGATCCGGTGACCGCGCACCTTCACCTGCCGATCCTCGCGCCCGAGGAATTCGAGCGTCCCGTCCGGCCAGTAGCGGCCACGATCGCCGGTGCGATACCAGCGGCCGGACGCGTGCTGCACGAAGCGCTGCGCGGTCAGCTCGGGATCGTTCCGGTAGCCGCGTGCGAGACTGTCGCCCCCGATCAGCAATTCGCCCGGCACGTAATCGGGCACATCGCGGCCGTCGCCATCGACGACGCGATACGCCTGCCCCGGCAACGGCCGGCCGTACGGAATCGAACGCCAGTGCGGCGGCACGTCGCGCACCGTCTGCACGTTCGACCAGATCCCGGCCTCGGTCGCGCCGCCGAGCGCGTGGAACGCACAGGCATCGCCGCAGCGCGCGCGCAGGCGCGCCGGCAGGTCGAGCGCGATCCAGTCGCCGGACAGCAGCGCCGCACGCACGCTGCGGCACGCGCCGCTCGCCGCCGGCACGGCCAGCGCCATTTCCAGCAGCGCGGGCGCCGAGTTCCACAGCGTCACGCGATGCTGCGCGATCAGTTCGATCCAGCGCGCCGCATCGCGCGCTTCGTCCTGCGTCGGCAGCACGAGTTGCGCACCGGCGCCCAGCGCGCCGAACAGGTCGTACACCGACAGATCGAAATCGAGCGCCGATACCGCGAGCAGCCGGTCGTCCGCGCGCATACCGAGCAGCGCATCGATCGCATCGATCGTGTTGATCGCCGCCGCGTGGGTCATCTCGACGCCCTTCGGCACGCCCGTCGAACCGGACGTGTAGATCACGTAAGCGGTCGCCTGCGGCGCGACCTCGAGCGGCGCGGCCAGCGGCGCATGCCGCGACAGCGCGGCGATACCGACATGCGGCAGCGGCCCGCCCGCGCACGCGGTGTCGCCGATCACGGCCTTCACGCCCGCCGCGCGCTCGATCAGCGCCTTGCGCGCGACCGGCTGCGCGATGTCGAGCGGCACGTAGCACGCGCCGGCCGCCAGCACGCCGAATACCGCCGCGACCTGCTCGGGCCCGCGCGGCAAACTGATCTCGACGGCATCGCCGTGCCCGATCCCGGCCGCGCGCAAGCCGCCCGCGATCGCGAGCGCCTGCGCGGCCAGTTCGCCGCGCGTCACCGCGCGATCGCCGCATCGCACCGCCACGGCGGCCGGCTCGCGTGCGGCCAGCGCGAAGAAATCGTGATGCAGCGTGCGCGCGCGGCCGGGAGCCGGCAACGCATTGAGCGTATCGCGCACGCGTCGCTGCGCGGACGGCAACTCGACCGCGATCGGCAGCCGCCAGTCGCGATCGCACAGCGCCTGCACGAACGCGACATACGCGCCGAACATCGCGTCGATCATTCCGTCCGGGAACAGCCCGTCGACGCTGTCCCACGCGAGCAGCGCCCCGCCCGGCACGCGATAGAGCTGATGGTCGAGCCATACCTGCGGCGTCTGCGAAATCATGTCGTGCAGATCGCCGAACACCTGCGCGAACGCATCGGGCACGAACGATTCGTCACCGAGATTGCACGAGAACACGACCGGCGCCGCGCGCGGCGTGCCCTGCCGACGCGCATCGCGCAGCACGTCGAGCGCCGGATACGCGGCCTGCGCGATCGCACCATGCAGCCGCTGCTGGAACGCGCGCACCGCGTCGGCCGCGCTCGCATCGGCACGCACGTCGCATTCGACGAGCAACAGCGTCGTGAAATCGGCGATCACGCGGCCCAGATCGGGCGCATCGCCGTGCCGGTCGAACAGCGGCACGTTGAGCAGGAATGCCGGCCGGCCGCTCCAGCGCGCGAGCACGGCCGCGAACGCCGCGCCGAACACCGACGACAGCGTGATGCCATGCTGCGCGGCGCGCGCCTGCAGGCGCGTCAACTCATCCGTGCTCAGCTTGTGCGCCACGCGGCTGAAACGCGGCGAGCGGATCGTTTCCGGCGCGCGGGCGAGCGGCAGCGCCGGCCCTTCCGGCAACGTCGCAAGCCGTGCCTGCCAGGCGTCACGCGCCGCGGCCCGCGCATCGCGCGTCTCGGCCGCGCGACGCGCGAGCCAGGCCGGGAACCACGTCGACGGCGCAGCCGGCAGCGCCGACGGCTCGGCATACGCGACGCCGATCTCCTGCATCAGCAGCCGCACGCTGTCCACGTCGGCCGCGAGCAGGTCGACGCTGAGCCACACGCGATCCTCGCCGCCAGGCATCTGCACGAGCCCCATCATGAACACCTGCGCGTGCTCGACGTCGAGACATTCGTGCGAGCGGAACGCGCGCAGCGACGCCCATTCGGTTTCCGCATCGGCCGCCGTCCGGTCGCGCCAGTCCGCGTGCGCGAACACCGGCGCGTCCGATTCGGCGAGGATCTGCTGACGACCGCCGTCGAAACGCGCGCGCAGCATCGGATGACGCTCGCGCACGCGCCGGCATGCCGTGTCGAGACGAACGGGGTCAATCGCGCGGCTGCGGAATTCGAGAAACGCGTGGCAGCTCACGTTGCCGAGCACTTCGCCGTCGCCGCGGCCGAGCCAGTACGCCTGCTGCACCGCGGACAACTCGAACGGCGCATGCACGTCGACTTCTTCGGCCGCGCCGACGGCGTCCGCCCGCGCGACACGCGGCGCATTCGCGAGCAACGCGGTCCACGCGCCGAGCGTCGGCGTGCGCGCGAGCGCATCGAACGTCAGCGCATGGCCGAGCCGGTTCACGCGGGTCTGCAGATACATCAGCCGGATCGAATCGAGGCCGCAGCTCAGCAGGTCCTCGTCATCGTCGAGCGACGCGATCTCGTCGACGGATTCGTCGAGCAGCTCGGCGATCAGCGCAACGAGCCGCGCGCGAAATTCAGTGGGAGAACAACAGGAAGGATCGGAATGGTCGGTAGTGGAATCGACAACGGTCTGGCTCATGGGCACGCCTTGTATGGGTCGTTCGACGGCGGTTCCGCGCGGCGGCGGCCACCTGTGAATGAGAATCTATCTCATTAACACCCATGAGCCCGGTCGATTCCTTTAGGCTGCCGGTCAGTTGTTTTAGATCGCCGCGCCCGCCAGTTCCTCGTTGTCGATCGCGTTCGACGACACGCGAATATCGCTCGGCGAAATGCCGTAGCGCTTGCGGAACGCGATCGAAAAATGCGCGGGGCTGTAGCCGACGCGGTACGCGACGGTCGACACGTTCGCATCCTCCGCGCACAGCATCGCGTGCGCGGTCCGCAGCCGGTATTCCTGCAGATACGCGTACACGCTCGTGCCGAACACCTTGCGGAAGCCGGCCGTCAGCTTGCGCGAATTCATCCCGACGCGGCTCGCGAGCGCGTCGAGCGTCGGCGGATGCTGAAGCTCGCGCGTCAGGATGTCGCTCGCCGCATACACGCGCTCGACATCCGACGACGTGACGCGCACGTCGGCCGGCGCGTGCTGCCGCTGCGTGGCCAGCAACTGCGCGCTCAGCGCGGTCAGCTCGAACGCCTTCGCCTTCAGGTAGTACTCGCGCACCGCGCCCTCGAACGGGCAGGTGGCGATCTGCACGGCGAGCGCCTGCAGCGCCTTCGACGCCGGGCAACTGACGATGCGCGGATCGCCTCCCGTCGGCGCGAGCATCTTCTCCGGCAGCAGGCTCAGGTTGCGGTCGAGCGCATCGAGGCCGAGCTGCACGATCGTGTAGCGCAGCGGCACGTCGCGGTCGTAGATCTGGTGGGTGGTGAATTCGCCGTCGTTGGCGATCACGCACAGGCCCGGCCCCTTGATGCATTGCTCGGGCTGGCCCGGCACGCGGCAGCGCAACTGCCCGCTCTGCACGAGGACGAGCTTCAGCCCTTTTTCGAGCGGCTCCTCGTACCAGTCGCGGCTATCCGAGCACAGCGTGCCGCTCATGAGTTTCATGCCCGCGTCGATGTGCACCACACCCGGATGATTGCCGGGCACGAGCACCGGCGGGTGACGTCGTGACGAAGCGAAGGAGGTCGATCTCATCGGAGGTCCGTTGGTTGGGCGGCACGCGCGGACCGGCGCGCGCCGGCGGCAACCGGCCGATTGTCCGGCCGGACCGGGCGGGTGCCGCGCGACCGACGCCCGATCGAACGAAATTGCCGCGATATCGAAAGAAACGGCGCTATCGCAGCACCTGTTACAAATGATAATACCTCTCATTTACATTTTCTGACAACTTGCCGGAACCCAAGGTCAGCGCATGCAATCCTCCCCTTCCTCCCTGGCGGCGGCCGTGCCGGCCGACGCGCCCGACTGGCCCGACGACTTCGCGCGCCGCTACCGCGACGCCGGCTACTGGCAGGACACGACGTTCTTCGACGCGCTCGATGCGTGCGCGGAACGCCATCCCGACGCGCTCGCCGTCGTCGACGGCACGCTGCGGCTGCGCTATCGCGATCTGCTCGCGCGCATTCGCCGCCTCGCGGGCGGCCTCGCGCGCCTCGGCCTGGTGCGCGGCGACGCTGTCGTCGTCCAGTTGCCGAACGGCGCGCGCTTCATCGAGACGTGCTTCGCGCTGTTCCAGCTCGGCGTGCGGCCGGTGCTCGCGCTGCCCGCGCACCGTCACTACGAGATCGGCGCGTTCTGCCGCTTCGCCGGTGCGCGTGCCTATCTCGGCGCGTCGCAGCTCGGCGATTTCGACTGCCGGCCGCTCGCGGCCGCGTTGCAGGCCGACTGCCCGACGCTCGAGCACATCGTGATGGCCGGCGACGATCACGCGTTCACGTCGTTCGACGCGCTGTACGACGCGCCGCCCGTGCTCCACTGCTCTGCACGCGCCGACGACATCGCGTGCTTCCAGCTGTCGGGCGGCACGACCGGCACGCCGAAGCTGATTCCGCGCCGCCATCGCGAATACCTGTACAACGTGCGCGCGTGCAGCGCCGCGAGCGGTTTCGATGCCGACACCGTCTATCTCGCCGCGCTGCCGATGGCGCACAACTTCACGCTGTGCTGCCCCGGCACGATCGGCGCACTTGCTCGCAGGTGGCCGGGTGGTAACGACCGCGCGGCCTGAGCCCGACCAGAGCTTCGCGCTGATCACGCAGGAACGCGTCACGCATACCGCGCTCGTGCCGCCGCTCGCGCTGCTGTGGCTCGACGAGCAGCCGCAACGGCAGACCGACCTGTCGAGCCTGCGCGTGCTGCAGGTCGGCGGCGCACGGCTGATGGACCACGCGGCCGAACGCGTGACGCCCGTGCTCGGCTGCCGGCTGCAGCAGGTGTTCGGCATGGCCGAAGGGCTCATCTGCTGCACGCGGCTCGACGATGCGCCCGAGCGCATCGCGCACACGCAGGGCCGCCCCGTCTCCGAAGGCGACGAAGTGCGCATCGTCGACGAAAGCGGCGCACCGGCCGCGGCCGGCGAGATCGGCGAATTGCAGGTACGCGGCCCGTACACGATCCGCGGCTACTACCGGCTCGCGGAGCACGACGCGACGGCGTTCACGGCCGACGGCTTCTACCGCAGCGGCGACCGCGTGCGGCGCACCGCGGACGGCGACCTCGTCGTCGAAGGCCGCGACAAGGATCAGATCAACCGCGGCGGCGAGAAGGTCTCGGCCGAGGAAGTGGAGAACCTGTTGCTCGCGCACCCGCAGGTGCACGATGCGGCGGTCGTCGCGATGCCCGACCCGATCCTCGGCGAGCGAACCTGCGCGTTCGTGGTCGCACGCGCGCCGGCCCCGTCCCGACTCGTGCTGAAACGCTACCTGCGCGACCGCGGGCTCGCGGCGTTCAAGATCCCCGACCGCATCGAATTCATGCCGCGCTTTCCGGAAACCGGCATCGGCAAGACCAGCAAGAAATCGCTGCGCGACCTGCTGCGCCGCCAGTTGGAGGCGGCGGTCGCATGAGCACGCACCCGACCGGTTCGAGCTGGATTCGCGAGTTGCGGCTGTCGCCGTGCCCGCGTGCGCAGCTCGTCTGCTTTGCGCACGCGGGCGGCACCGCGAATTTCTTTCGCGGCTGGAGCCGTGCGCTGCCGTGGGACGTCGATCTGCTCGCGCTGCAGTATCCGGGCCGCGAGGAACGCTTCGGCGAGCCGTGCCTGCCCTCGATCGACGCGCTCGCCGGCCCCGCTGCCGACGCGCTGCAACGCTATGCCCATGCACCGCTCGTGCTGTTCGGGCACAGCCTCGGCGCGGCGCTCGCGTACGAGGTCGCGGTGCGGCTCGAGGCGCGCGGCGCCGCGCCGCTGTACGTGGCCGTGTCCGCGCTGCCGCCGCCGCATCGCCAGCGCCCGTCGGATCTGCACCTGCAGTCAGACGACGCGCTCGTCGGCGACGTCGCCCGGCTGTCCGGCGAGCACGCCGCGCTGCTCGCCGATCCGGAAATGCGCGCGATCTACCTGCCGATGATCCGCCACGACTACCGCGCGATCGAAACGTATCGGCGCGACCGCCCGCCGCGCATCGATGCGCCGCTCGGCGTGATGCTGCCGCTCGCCGATCCCGAGCTGGACAGTGACGAGGCGCACGCGTGGCAGGACGTCGCCGCGCGCCCGATCCGCGTCGAGACGTTCAACGGCGACCACTTCTACCTGCGACACCAATACCCGGCGGTGATCGCCCATCTGGTCGAACGGATCGACCAATCCCTTCGTTACGGAAAGGAGTACACATGAAAACACCGGACGCCTGCACGGGGCTGCCCGACATTCGCGAAGCGATCGATCGGCTGGACGCCGACATCATCGACGCGCTCGGCCGGCGCATGCAGTACGTGTTGGCCGCGTCGCGCTTCAAGCCGAACGAAGCGAGCATCGCCGCGCCGGAGCGGGTGGCCGCGATGCTGCCCGACCGGCGCCGCTGGGCCGAACAGGCCGGCCTCGACGCCGACTACGTCGAAACGCTGTTCGCCCAGCTCATCGCGTGGTACATCGCACAGCAAACGCAATACTGGCGACAACAGCGGGGGCTTGCATGAACGCCGGCCTTCCGCTGCTGCACGACACGTTCGCGCGTGCGGCCCGCGCCGCCGCCACCGGCACGCCGACGCTGGCGTCGGTCTCAGTGCCGCTGCGCCCGCTCGACTTCTTCGACCTGATCGCCGCGTGGGACGACGGCGTCACGCCGTGGTGCTTCCACGAAGCCGGCGATGCGTCCGTCACGCTGTACGGCTGGGATTGCGCGGTCGAACTGAGCGCCACCGGCGACACGCGCTTCGCGCAGATCGATGCGCGCTGGCGCACGCTCGTGAGTGATGCAATCACGGCCGGCCCGCAGCCGCCGCGGCTGGTCGGCGGCTTCCGGTTCGATTCGCGCGGCCCGCGCAGCGCGCACTGGGCATCGTTTCCCGATGCGAGCATGACGCTGGCGAAGCTGCTGATCGTGCGCGAAGGCGATGCGCACTGGGCCGTCTGCCAGCAGGTCGTCGCCGCCCACGACGATCCCACCGCGCTCGCGCATGCGTGCCTCGCGCGGATCGAGTCGCTCGGCACGCTTGCACCGGCCGCGGAAGACGACGCGCCGCACCTGCTGCACACGCAGGCGCTGCAGGCGGGCGAATGGCAGCACGAAGTCCGTCGTGCGGTGGATGCGATCCACGACGGCGCCTTCGGCAAGGTCGTGCTCGCCCGCGACGTGCTCGAACAGTACGCGCGGCCTGTGGCGATCGCGCCGCTGCTGCGCCGGCTGCGACGGCGCGACGCGCATGCGCACCTGTTCGCGGTCCGTCGCGACGGAGCGTGCTTCGTCGGCGCGACGCCGGAACGGCTCGCGCGTGTCGCGGCCGGCGACGTGCGCACGCATGCGCTGGCCGGCACGATCCGGCGCGGCGCCACGCCCGACGACGATCGCGCACTCGGCGCCGCGCTGATGGCTTCCGCGAAGGAGCGGCTCGAACATGCACTCGTCGTCGACGCCATCCGCGCCGCGCTCGCGCCGCTGTCGCGCGCGCTCGACGTGCCCGATCAACCGTCGCTGCACCGGCTGCCGAAGCTCCAGCACCTGAGCACGCCGATCCGCGCGACGCTGAATGCGGATGCGACGCTGTTGCAGGTGGTCGCGGCGCTGCACCCGACGCCCGCGGTGGCCGGCCATCCGCGCGCACCGGCGCTCGACCATATCCGTGCGTACGAAGGCTTCGATCGCGGCTGGTATGCGGCGCCGATCGGCTGGATCGATGCGCACGGCAACGGCGATTTCATCGTCGCGCTGCGCTCGGCGCTGATCGCGGGCGGTGCGTGCCGGCTGTTCGCGGGCTGCGGCATCGTCGCCGATTCCGAGCCGGTCAACGAATATCAGGAAACCGAACTGAAGCTGTCCGGCATGCAGGCGGCGATCCGCGTGCGCGACGCGGCGGCGGAGCGGCCGGGCCACACGCAGGCGTCGGCTTCGTCGATGGTCGACTGATTCCCGTCGGCCGTCAAAGCAACGGCAGCGTTTGCCGGATATGGTCGGCGAAGGCTGCCGTCAGGTGCGACGGCCGCTTCCGGTCGAACCGCAGCGTAATGCCCACGGCGGGCAACGGCGGCAAGCGCGGATCGCCGTTGACGATCGCGAGGTCGGCCGGCACGGCCGTCTGCGTCATCACCGCGAACGCCTGCCCCGAGCGCACCAGCGCGATCAGCCCGGCGAGGCTGCTGCTCGCATACGCGACGCGGTAGTCGCGGCCGACGCGGTTCAACGCGTCGCACGCCGCGAGGTGATCGAGCGTGTCGCGATCGGACAGCGCGAGCGGCAGCGGATCGAAATGCGCGGGTGCGAGCCCCGGATAGCCGATCCAGACCAGCGGCTCGCGGCGAATGACGTCGTCGGTCGCGCCGTCGTCCGGCACGGAAATCATCGCCAGATCGACCGCGCGCTTCTCCAGCTGTTCGACGAGTCGCGGCGTCGGCCCACAGACGACTTCGACGATCGCCTGCGGATGCTGGCTCGAAAACTGCCGCAGCAGCGACGGCAGCCACACTTGCGCGTAATCGTCCGGGCACCCGAACCGGATCGTCCCCGACAGCCCCGTGCCGCACAGGTCGGCCATCGCCTCGTCGTGCAGCCGCAGGATGCGCTGCGCATGCACGAGCAGCCGCTCGCCCGGCTGCGTCAGCACCACGCCACGGCCGGTGCGCTGGAACAGCGGCTGGTCGACCACTTCCTCGAGCCGCTTCATCTGCTGGCTGAGCGCGGATTGCGTGCGGCCGACGCGCGCGGCCGCGCGGCTCAGCGCGCGCACCTCGGCGATCACGACGAACGAGCGCAGCAGGTCGATTTCGAGCGAAAGCGCCAAGGTATTAGCCCCTTTTCTAGCTTGCATTAGAACTATTCGATTCCATCAAACCAGACGCGCGCCTAGACTGCAAGCGATCCCTGCCCTTTTGCCCGGAGCCGCCCGATGTCCCTGAACGACGACGCAACCTTCTGGCGCAACGCCAGGCAGCACCTGGTCCGCTACGGCGGCACGTTCGAGCCGATGATCGTCGAGCGCGCGAAGGGCAGCTTCGTCTACGATGCCGACGGCCGCGCGATCCTCGATTTCACGTCGGGCCAGATGAGCGCGGTGCTCGGCCACAGCCATCCGGAGATCGTGTCCGTGATCGGCGAATACGCGGGCAAGCTCGACCACCTGTTCAGCGGGATGCTGTCACGGCCGGTCGTCGAGCTCGCGACGCGCCTGGCCGACCTCACGCCCGCCGGGCTCGACCGCGCGCTGCTGCTCAGCACCGGCGCGGAATCGAACGAGGCGGCGATCCGGATGGCGAAGCTCGTCACCGGCAAGTACGAGATCGTCGGCTTCGCGCAGTCGTGGCACGGGATGACGGGCGCCGCCGCGTCGGCCACGTACAGCGCCGGCCGCAAGGGCGTCGGCCCCGCGGCGGTCGGTTCGTTCGCGATTCCGGCCCCGTTCACGTACCGGCCGCGCTTCGAGCGCAACGGCGCGTACGACCCGCTCGCCGAGCTCGACTACGCGTTCGACCTGATCGACCGCCAGTCGAGCGGCAATCTTGCCGCGTTCATCGCGGAGCCGATCCTCAGTTCGGGCGGGATCATCGAGTTGCCGAACGGCTATATGGCCGCGCTCAAGCGCAAGTGCGAGGAACGCGGCATGCTGCTGATCCTCGACGAGGCGCAGACGGGCGTCGGCCGCACCGGCACGATGTTCGCGTGCCAGCGCGACGGCGTGACGCCCGACATCCTGACGCTGTCGAAGACGCTCGGCGCCGGGCTGCCGCTCGCGGCAATGGTCACGTCCGCGGCCATCGAGGAACGCGCGCACGAGCTCGGCTACCTGTTCTATACGACCCACGTGTCCGACCCGCTGCCGGCGGCGGTCGGCCTGCGCGTGCTCGACGTCGTGCAGCGCGACGGCCTCGTCGCGCGCGCCAACACGATGGGCGAGCGGCTGCGGCGCGGCCTGCTCGACCTGATGGAGCGCTTCGACTGCATCGGCGACGTGCGCGGACGCGGGCTGCTGCTCGGCGTCGAGATCGTCAAGGATCGCCGCACCAAGGAGCCGGCGGACGGGCTCGGCGCGAAGATCACGCGCGAGTGCATGAAGCTCGGGCTCAGCATGAACATCGTGCAGTTGCCCGGCATGGGCGGCGTGTTCCGGATCGCGCCGCCGCTGACCGTCAGCGACGAAGAGATCGACCTCGGCCTGTCGCTGCTGGAGCAGGCGATCGAGCGCGCGCTGTAACGTAACGCCGTTCTCTCCGTCACGCGGTCCGTCGCGCCGGCTCAACCGGCCGGCGCGACGGATTGACGCTCGATCAACCCGCTTCCGCCGCCCACGCCTGCGCATCGGCGCCGGCCGGCATGCGCATCGGGCTGGACGGATCGGTCGCCGCGCGCCACACGGCTTCGGCGACGTCCTGCGCGTGGGTGATCGGCCCCGACGCATCGAGCATCCGCGCGACGGCCTTGCCGACGAAATCCGCATACGCCTCGTGCTCGAAGCCGTGCATGTTGGCTCGTGCGTTGTCGGAGAAACGCGTGTCGGGCGCGCGGCCCGGCAGCACGAGATGCGCGCGCACGCCGAACGGCTCGAGCTCGGCCGCCATCGATTCGGTATAGGCATTGACTGCCGCCTTGCTCGCGCGATACGCGCTGACCAGCGGCAGCGCTTTCAGCGTGACGCTCGACGTGACGTTCACGACCACGCCGGCCCCGCGCGCGCGAAACTGCGGCAGCACGACCTGCGTCACCGCGATCGTGCCGATCGTATTGGTGTCGAACAGCGCGCGCACCGTGTCGAGCGGCAGGAGTTCGGCCGGTGCGGCCGCGCCGACGCCCGCGTTGTTGACGAGCACGTCGATCGGGCCGGCGGCGTCGATCGCGGCGCGAATGCTGTCCGCGTTCGTCACGTCCAGCGGCAGCACGCGCAAGCGCTCCGACGGCGGCAGCACGTCGTCGTTCGGCTTGCGCATCGTCGCGACGACCTGCCAGTCGCGCGCCAGGAAATGGCGCGCGATTTCGAGGCCGAAGCCGGAGGAACAGCCGGTAATCAGTACGGTCTTCATGCGAACTCCTCGGGTGTGTTGAGCATGTGTCCGTACGATAGATGGCCGGAACCGTATTCGCTACAATCGACAATCCGCTTTTCTTTTGCGAGAGTCCGACCATGATCGACCCACTGACCGAAGTCGTGACGCTGCTGCAACCGGGCGCGCGGTACTCGAAGTACGTCCGTGGCGCGAGCCCGTGGGCGATCAGCCGCACGGTCGCCGGCGAGCCGTTCTATTGCGCGGTCCTCGACGGCGGGTGCCGGATCGCGATCGACGGGCACGCGCCGATCGAGCTGCTGGCCGGCGATTTCATGCTGATTCCGGCGGCCTACGGCGTGGCGATGTCGAGCCTCGAACCGCCGCCGCCGGGCGTCGACACCGCGCCGCCCGTCATGCTCGACCACGGCGAATACCGGATCGGCGATCCGGCCAATCCGGTCGACACGCGGATGATGGCCGGCAACTGCAGCTTCGGTTCGCCCGACGCGGCGCTGCTGGTGTCGTTGCTGCCCCGCTTCGTGCACGTACGCGGCGAGCCGCGGCTGACCACGCTCGTGCAACTGGTGCGCGACGAATCGCGCGCGCAGCGGCCGGCCCGCGAGATCGTGCTGGCGCGCCTGCTGGAAGTGCTGCTGATCGAGGCGATGCGCTTCACGACCGGCACGCATGCATCGCCCGGCCTCGTGCGCGGGCTCGCCGACAGCCGCCTCGCGGCCGCGCTGCGCCGGATGCACGAGCGCCCCGCCCATCCGTGGACGATCGTCGAACTCGCGAAGGAAGCCGCGCTGTCGCGCTCGACGTTCTTCGAACGCTTCAGCCGCGCGGTCGGCGTCGCGCCGATGGAGTACCTGCTGACATGGCGCATGGCGCTCGCGAAGGATCTGCTCCGCCGCAACGAAGGGCGCATCGCGGAGATCGCGGCGCGCGTCGGCTACAGCTCGGCGAGCACCTTCAGCGTCGCGTTCGCGCGGCACGTCGGCCGGCCGCCCGCGCAATATGCGCGCGACGAACAAGCGATGGTGAGCGAATCATGACCCGCACCCGTCCTCCCTGTTCCGCCACCCGCCACCCCGTTTCGTCGCGCCACGACGACGGTCGAGGCCCCCGATGACGACCGACGCCAAGGCCGTGGGCACGACCGACCACTGGCTCGTCGCGCGCCGCGACGCGGAAACCGGCATCGAGAGCCTGCACGCGCATTTCAACGGCCATGCGTACGATGCGCACGATCACGACGACATGCTGGTCGGCTTCACCGAACAGGGCGTGCAGCGCTTTCAGTGCCACCGCTCGCTGCATACCAGCGTGCCGGGCCGCGCGATCCTGATCGAGCCGGGCGCGATGCACGACGGCCACGCGCCTGAGGCGGGAGGCTTCACGTACGGGATGCTGTACCTGCCGCAAGCGTGGGTCGAGCGCGCCGCGCGCCGGCTCGACCTGCCGGGCCTCGGCAGCGTCGAAGCCACGTTCGGCCATACGCTCGTCGACGATCGCGGCCTCGTCGACGCGATCCGGAACGCGTTCTTCGCGATCCACGACAACGAAGGCCGGCTCGCGCGCGACCAGACGCTCGACCGCCTGCTGATACGGCTCGGCAGTCAACTGGGCGGCCCGCTCGCACTGGAAAGCGGCGTCGTGCCGCCCGCGATCGCGCGCGTACGCGACCTGCTGCACGCACACATGGACGGCAACCTCGGCCTCGACGAACTCGCGAGCGTCGCCGGCATCGACCGGTTCCGGCTGACGCGGATGTTCCAGCGTGCGTTCGGCACGTCGCCGCACGCATACCTCGTGCGCTTGCGGCTGCGCGCCGCGCGCAAGCTGCTGGCTGCCGGCCGCACGCCCGCACAGGCGGCCGCCGACGTCGGCTTCGCGGACCAGAGCCACCTCGGCCGCTGGTTTCGCCGCGCGTACCGGATCACGCCGGCCGCGTACCGGCAACTCTGCACAAACGTTCCAGACTGATCGCGCACGACGTCCGATCATGGGCGCTCCAACGAGGAGCAAGCATGTTCGATACCAAAGTAGCGCTGATCGTGCGCGACGATCTCGCCGCGTGGCAAAAACTCAACGTGGTCGCGTTTCTCGCGACGGGCGTCGCGGCCGGTGCGCCGGACGCACTGGGCGAGCCTTACGAGGATGCGGCCGGGCGCCGCTATAGCCGGATGCGGGGCCAGCCGATGCTGGTGTTCGCGGCCGATCTGAACGGATTGCAGGCCGCGCACCGGCAGGCGCTGTCGCGCGAACTGACGATCGTGCCCTACGTGCGCGCGATGTTTTCGACCGGGCACGATGCGGCCAACCGCGCGGCGTTTCGCGCCGAGGATGCGGACAATCCCGATCTGGTCGGCCTGGCATTGCACGGGCCGAAGAAGGCCGTCGACAAGGCGGTGAAAGGGCTGGCGTTGCATGCGTGACCGCCGGCGTGCCCGGTTCGCCGTCGCCGGTCAGCGATGCGCGAGCACGTTGACGAGCTTGCCGAACGGGTCGCGCACGTAAAACCGCCGCACGCCCCACGGCTCGTCGGCCGGCCCGTATTCGACGGAAATGCCGGCCGCCCGGACCCGCGCGAGCGCTTCATCGACATCGTCGACCTCGATCGACAGATCGGGCGTCGGCGTGCCCGATCCGCCGTGCGACGCAAAGCTGATCTGCACGTCCATCTGCTCGGCGTTGCCGTAGGTCGCGATCCAGCCGTGGTCCATCAGCAGGTCGAGACCGAAGATCCGTTGATAGAAGCGCTTTGCATCGTCGATCGAGCGCGTGTCGACGTTGGCGACGATCCGTTTGACTTTCATCGGGTTCCTTCACGAGTCGGGCAGTCTCGCGAAGCTACACCGGAATCGCGCGCGCAACCAGTGCGTCAGCGGCCGGCCGTCTCCAGGTCCGCGCAGCGCGGCCGCGCGGGCCGCGCACCGGGCTTGCCGGCCAGCCAGACGCCGACCGCGACCACGACGATGCCGACGTAGGTCGTCACCGCGATCCGGTCGCCGAACATCCACGCGGCCCACAGCAGCGTCACCGGCGGTTCGAGATAGACGAGCGTCGCCACGCGCGTCGCCGGCATGCGCTTGAGCAGCGCCCACAGCGACAGGTAAGCGATGAAGGTCGAGAACACCGTCAGCCACACGACCGACACCCACACGTTCGGCTGCGTCGGCACGTGCAGGTCGCCGGTGACGATCCCGCACGCCGCGAACAGCACGAGGCTCACGCCACCCTGCACGAACAGCGGCAGGAACAGCCCGTCCTCGTTGCTGCGCGCGGCCGTCAGCGCGCGGCGGCGCTGATAGATCGTCGCGATCGACAGCCCGAACGCGGACACCAGCGGCAGCAGGTACATGACGATCCCGACCGACCCGGCCGGCAGCGCATATTGGCCGCCGATCACGATGCCCACGCCGACGAACCCGACGACGAGCCCGGCCCACTGGCGCGCCCCGCTGCGCTCGCTGCCGCCGAACGACGTCATCGCCGCCGTGATGAGCGGCTGCAACGCCGCGACGATCGCGGCGATGCCCGGCGGCAGGCCGTGCTGGATCGCGACGTACACGCAGGCCAGATAGAGGAATTGCGACAGGAAACCGATCACCGCGTGATAGCAGATTTTCTCGAGCGTCAGGCGCCCGAGCTGCCGATTGAGGACGATCGCGAGGCACAGCGTGACGAGCAGGAACCGCCAGAACAGCAGGTTGAACGCACCGGCCGTCTCCGCGCCGAGCTTGGCGCCGATGAATCCGGAACTCCACGACAGGACGAAAACGAGTTGAAGCAGGAAGAGCTGCATGGCGCGACGGTTCTCAGAAAGTGGCCGAAGCCAGGCGCTGGTCGCCCAGATCGTCCGGCCGGATCGGTTCGAGCCCCAGGCGGCGGTACTGCAGCTCGGCGTCGTCCCTGAGGGCACGCCGCAGCGCCAGCCAGTTCACGGCGGTGCGCGCAATGCCGTCGTCCGACGCGAGATGCCAGAACCCGTTGTCGTCCTCGCGTGTGTAGGGGCAATGAAACGACAGCACCAGCGACATGCGACGCCCGGCCTCGACCGGTTCGACGCCATGAAAGAGCTTGCTGCCGTAGATCAGCAGCGCATCGCCCGCGTGGTCCAGGTTCGCGGTCCTCACGTGCCGGCGCTCGGGATCGTGGCGATCGAACGTCTCCGCCCTCGATTCGTAGAACAGAAAGTTGCCGCCGGCGTAATCGGCGCGATCCGACAGCACGATGTTCAGCACGAAGCTGGTGCCGTCGGTGTGCCACATGCCGAGTTGCGCCTTGCCGTCGCGCTGATCCGTCGGATAGTAGTAGTTGAACTGCGAGCGCGCGTTGGCCATCGGATACGGGATCAACGGCACACCGGCGAGGCGCGACACCCGCAGCAGGAACGCGCGATCGTGCATCATGTCGTCGATGAAGCGCGAGCGGTTCGTCACCGCACGCACGCGCTTCGAGATGATCCAGTTGCTGCTCGACGCGCTGCGTTCCAGCGCGCGGCCGATCTCGCGCAGCGCGTCGACCGCTTCGTCGGAAAACAACCGGCGCAGGTGACACACCGCATTCAGCGCATCCGAGCGCGTGCCGCGCATCGGCACGTCGCGATAACCGAGATCGTCGAGGTTGCGGCGGTAGCGCACCTCGTAGCCGTCGCGCAGGCACGCGCCGCTCCAGCGCATCGGTTCCGTCGATGCGTCGAGCGTGCCGCCGACGTTCGCGCCGACGGACAGCGACGTCCGCAGCGCCAGCGTCACCCGGCCGAACCCGCGCGCAAATACCGGCAATGCATGTCCCTTGTTCATCGCGTGCCTCGCTGTCGACGTTTCGCCATTCAGCCCTTGTACTGCGCAATCTGGTACACGACGCTGCCGTCCCCGCTATGCAATTCGTCGATCACGCGGCAATTGCCGTGGCTCAGGCGGACGTGGCGGAATTGCTCCGGCGTGTATTTCAGGCAGACATTGGTGATCAGATGCCCGTCGGCCCCCGCTTTCGACACCGGCTGCAGCGTGACCGCCACATGGAACTGGTCGCCGAGCAGATTGAGCCGCACGATCGAGACATGGTGCTTGCCGAGCGGCTCGAAGCCCTGCTGCCGGCTGACGATTTCGGAGAACCGCACCATGTTCTCGTTCTGGTAGAAGTCGTAGATGGGCTCTTCGCGCCCTTCCACGAGCAACTGCATCTCCGACACGACGTAAGTCGACTTGCCGCCGAGATTGCGAATCAGCCGGCCGATCGTCACCGGCAACTCGTTGCCTTCCTGGAACCCGAGCATCGTGATGAACGTCACGTCCTGGCCCAGGTCGATATGGTTCCACTGCACGTTCCGGTAATCGTCGGCGATGTAGTTGAAACAGCCGGGCGTTTTCAGGAACGGCATGATCGCGTGCCGCATCGCGTCTTCCGACGACTCGTTGATGTCGACGGCCGTGTAACGCAGATGATCCGGCCCGCCGCCGCTGACCGCTTTCATCAGCTCGGTCGTCTTGACCGGCTCGGGCCCCAGCTCGATGTAATGGACATGGCGGCCGCGCGACAACGTCGCGAGCCGCTCGCTCAATGCGCCGATCGCTTCGCGCAACGAACCCTTGCCGTCGCGATCCGCGCACAGCGCCGGGCTTCGCACGCCCAGTTCGTTCAGGTTGCGCATCAGCGCAAAGACTTCGCGCCCCGCTTCCCGTCGCCGCGCGTCATCGCCAGTGCGATGCAACGTCGAATATTTTTCGTGATTCTCGACCGTCCATACCGACTCCGCCTTCAGCTTCCTGTCCCGCACCAATGCATCTACGACAAAATCATTGATCGACATGAATCGTTCCCCGGATGCGTGCAACGCCCGACCGGCTGCCTGCCGTTGTCTGCCTGTTGACCCGAGAATAGGGATGCCCAATAATTCCGTCAATCGACATTACCTGAATCACTGATTCTGAAAAACAAAATCATGCCGCGTACCCTGGACGTCGACCTGCTGCGTACCTTCCACGCCGTCGCGAAGCTCGGCCGCTTCAAGGATGCGGCCGTTCATGTGAACCGCAGCCCGTCGTCCGTCACCGCGCAGATTCAGAAGCTGGAAGAGATGGTCGCGCAGCGGCTGTTTACGCGAAACAACCAGGCGGTCGAACTCACGCAGTTCGGCCACAAGCTGCTGAGCGACACCACCGAGTTTCTGTTGAGCCACGACCGGCTCGTCGAATCGCTGTCGCCGCAGATGCTGACCGGCAAGCTGCGGCTCGGCATCCCCGATTCCTACGCGGCGCATTTCATGGCGGAGTTCCTGCCGCGCTTCGCCGCCGACCGGCCGCTGCTCGAACTGACGGTCGAAGCGCGCTCCAGCGAAGAGTTGCAGCAGCTGTTCGCGCGCGGCCAGCTCGACATCACGATCGCCGTGGTGCCGAAAGCGCTGCCGCACGCCGAGCTGCTCAGCAAGACCCATCCGGTGTGGGTCGCCGCGCGCACCTTCAAGTTCAATCCCGATGCACCGCTGCCGATCGCGGTGCAACTGCAGGGCTGCCCATACCGCGATACCGCGCTGAATGCGCTGAAGAAGGCGAAGATCGCGCACCGGATGCTGCTCGAAAGCGCCAGTTCGCCGGCGGTCGAAGCGTGTATTGCGAACGGGCTCGCGGTCGGCCTGATCGAGCACGATCGCGTGTCGGGCAACCTGACGAGCCATGTCGCCGGCATCGTGCTGCCCGATCTGCCGCCGCACCTGATCACGGTGCTGACGGACGACAGCAATCGCGCCGCGCTGCATCTGCGCGACGTATTGAAAAGTACGTTCAGGATCGGATAGGGAAGACAAGGCCGGGAAACCGGCCTTGCAAGCAGAAACGAACCGCCGGAAAAACTGCCGCCGGCCCGTTGCAGGCCGGCGGCTTCCCGTCGATCAACCGCCGAGATACGCCTGCTTGATGCGGTCGTTCGCGAGCAGGTTCGCGCCCGTGTCGGCCAGCACCACGCGCCCCGTTTCGAGCACGTAGCCGCGATCGGCCACGCCGAGCGCCTTGTTCGCGTTCTGCTCGACGAGGAACACCGTGACGCCTTCGTCGCGGATCGTGCGGATGATGTCGAAGATCTGCGCGATCACGAGCGGCGCGAGGCCGAGCGTCGGTTCGTCGAGCAGCAGCAAACGCGGCTTGCTCATCAGCGCACGGCCGATCGCCAGCATCTGCTGCTCGCCGCCCGACATCGTGCCGGCCCGCTGCGTCGCGCGCTCCTTCAAGCGCGGAAACAGCTTGAACACGTGCTCGATGCCGTCGTCGATCTCGTGACGGCTCGCGAAGAAGCCGCCCATCTTCAGGTTCTCGAGCACCGTCAGGCTCGGGAACACGCGCCGCCCTTCCGGCGAGATCGCCATTCCCTGCCGCATGATCTGGTGCGTCGACATCGCGGTGATGTCGTTGCCCTCGAACAGCACGCGGCCCGACGACGCGCGCGGCGTGCCGCACACGGTCATCATCAGCGTCGTCTTGCCGGCGCCGTTGCTGCCGATCAGCGTGACGATCTCGCCCTTGTTCACCTCGATCGACACGCCCGCGAGCGCTTCGACCGCGCCGTAGTGCGTATGGACCTGTTCCAGCTTCAGCATCACTCTTCCCCCAGATACGCCTTGATCACGCGCGGGTCGTTGCGGACCGCTTCCGGCGTGCCGATCACGATCGGCCGGCCGTGCTCCATCACGAGGATGCGGTCGGACACGCCCATCACGAGGCTCATGTCGTGTTCGATCAGCAGCACCGATACGCCGAATTCACGGCGCAGCTTGTCGATCAGGTGCTGCAGCTCGATCTTTTCCTGCGGGTTGAGGCCGGCCGCCGGCTCGTCGAGCATCAAGAGGCGCGGCTCGGTGATCATGCAGCGCGCAATCTCCAGACGCCGCTGGTGCCCGTACGACAGCGTGCCGGCCGGCCGGTTGGCGACCGCCGTCAGCCCCATCCGGTCGAGCCACACGGCCGCGCGCTCGAGCGCTTCCTTCTCGGCGTGACGGTACGCGGGCGTCGCGAACAGGCCGTGCAGCAGCCCCGCCTTCACCTTGCGATGCTGCGCGACGAGCAGGTTCTCGACCACGGTCAGCGACTTGAACAGGCGAATGTTCTGGAACGTCCGCACCAGGCCCTTCAACGCGATCTTGTGGCTCGGCAGCCCGGCGATCGCATGGCCGTCGAGCACCACGTCGCCGCCGGTCGGCTTGTAGAAGCCGCCGACGCAGTTGAACACCGTGGTCTTGCCCGCGCCGTTCGGCCCGATGATCGCGAACACCTCGTCGCGGCGCACGTCGAAATCGATGCCGTCCACCGCGAGCAACCCGCCGAAGCGCATCTGCAGCCCGGCCACCTTCAACAGTTCTGCATTCGCGCTCATTGCGGCAGCTCCACGTGGGGACGGCTCGCGGGCAGCAGGCCCTGCGGACGCCACATCATCATCAACACCATCACCAGACCGAAGATCAGCATCCGGTATTCGGCGAACCCGCGCGCGACCTCCGGCAGCACGGTCAGCAGGATCGCCGCGAGAATCACGCCGAGCTGCGAGCCCATCCCGCCGAGCACGACGATCGCGAGGATCAGCGCCGATTCGATGAAGGTGAACGATTCAGGATTCACGAGGCCCTGACGCGCCGCGAAGAACGCGCCGCCGATGCCCGCGAACGCCGCGCCGAGCGTGAACGCCGACAGCTTGATGCGCGTCGGGTTCAGGCCGAGCGAACGGCATGCGATCTCGTCGTCGCGCAGCGCTTCCCATGCGCGCCCCATCGGCATGCGGATCAGGCGACTCGTCACGAACAGCGTGAAGCCCACCAGCAGCAGCGCGATCAGGTACAGGAAGATCACCATGTGCTCGCCGCTGTATTCCAGCCCGATCAGTTCATGGAAGGTCTTCGCGCCTTCGACGCTCGCCGAGCGCGCCATCTCGAAGCCGAACACCGTCGGCTTCGGAATGCTCGAGATGCCGTCCGGGCCGCCGGTGAGGCTCGTCAGGTTGTTCGCGAGCAGGCGGATGATTTCGCCGAAGCCGAGCGTGACGATCGCCAGATAGTCGCCGCGCAGGCGCAGCACCGGGAAGCCGAGCAGGAAGCCGAACGTCGCCGCGGCGATCGCCGCGATCGGCAAGCACTCCCAGAACGACAACCCGAAATACTGGTTCAGCATCGCGTACGTATAGCCGCCGACCGCGTAGAACCCGACGTAGCCGAGATCCAGCAGCCCCGCGAAACCGACCACGATGTTCAGCCCGAGGCCGAGGATCACGTAGATCAGCGCGAGCGTCGCGACGTCCACCGCGCCGCGCGAGCCGAAGAACGGCCATACGAGGCCAACGGCGAGCAGCACCCAGATGATCACGCGCTGTTGCTGCGCGCCCATCGTCGGCGCCGCCGGCAGCTTCACGGCCGCTTTCGCGCGCATCAGCCACGGCTTGAACAACTGGAACAGGAACACGGCCGCGACCGCGATCCACACCGGGCGCCAATGCGGCGTCAGCACGACCTGGTAACCATCGAGCTTCAGTTGCAGCCCGAGCACCGGAATCGTGAGGATCGCCGTCAGGATCGCGGCGGCCACGGCGTTCTTCAGCGCCTGGCCGAACGACGCGTCGGCGGCCGGGCGGCGAACGGAAATGACTTGACTCATCTGCGTCTCCCTCAAACCTTTTCGATGTCCGACTTGCCGAGCAGGCCGGTCGGGCGGAAGAGCAGGATCAGCACGAGCAGGCCGAACGCGACCACGTCCTTGTACTCGGCCGGCATGTAGCCCGCGGCGAAGGTTTCGGCCAGGCCCAGCAGCACGCCGCCGAGCATCGCGCCCGGAATGCTGCCGATCCCGCCGAGCACCGCGGCGGTGAACGCCTTGATGCCCGCGACGAAGCCGATATACGGATTCAGCTTGCCGATCGTCAGCCCGATCAGCACGCCGCCGACGGCCGCCAGCATCGCGCCGAGCACGAACGTGAACGAGATCACGCGGTTCGTGTCGATGCCGAGCAGGTTCGCCATCTTCATGTCCTCGGCGCACGCGCGGCACGCACGGCCCATCCGCGAATGCGAGATGAACAGCGTGAGCGCGATCATCAGCACGAGCGTCACGCAGACGATCAACAGGCGCGCATACGGAATCGTCACGTCGTAGTCGCCGCCGAGATGGATTTCGAACGCGCCGGAGATCAGCACGGGCACCGACACGTCGCGCGCGCCCTGGCCGATCTGCACGTAGTTCTGCAGGAAGATCGACATGCCGATCGCGGAGATCAGCGGCACGAGGCGCGGGCCGCCGCGCAGCGGCCGATACGCGACGCGCTCGACCGCGAAGCCGTACAGGCCGGTGACGATCACCGACACGATCAGCGCGGCGCCGAGCACGAGCGGCAGCGGATAGCCGGCGGAGATGCCGATGGCCGTCAGGGTCACGAGGCCCACGTACGCGCCGATCATGTAGATCTCGCCGTGGGCGAAGTTGATCATGCCGATGATGCCGTAGACCATCGAATAGCCGATGGCGATCAACGCATAGATCGCACCCAGCGTCAGGCCGTTGACCAGCTGCTGGGCGAATTGAGGAAAGAAGTCAGTCATGTGCGGGAAGCTCCCGTTGGCATTGGGTCGCATGCCGTCGCCGGATCACGGCGGTCGGCCGCGCGCAACGCACGGTGTCGTCTCGGGCCGCCCTCCTTGGCCGCGCACGGGGAATGCGCGGCCAATACGCACCCGCCCCGTCCGGGTTTCGGACAGGGCGGGCGCACGGGCGGGTACTCCGTCTTACTTGGCGGCGGTCTTCGTCGCGTCCTTGTGCCACGTGTACACGACGAACTTGAACGCCTTCAGGTCGCCCTGTGCGTCATACGCGACCTTGCCGATCGGCGTGTCGAACGTCGTCTTGTGCATGTACGCGGCGACCTTCGTCGGGTCGGTCGTCTTCGCTCCCGCGATCGAGTCGGCGATGATCTTCACCGCGGCGTACGCCGGCATCTGGAACGGGCCGTTCGGGTCGCGCTTCTTGTCCGCGAACGCCTTCACGAGCGCCGCGTTGGCCGGATCGGCCGAGAAGTCGGCCGGCAGCGTGACCAGCATGCCTTCCGAAGCCGGGCCGGCGATCGCCGTCACGTCCTTGTTGCCCACGCCTTCAGGCCCCATGAAGGTCGCCTTCACGCCCTGCTCGCGCGCCTGGCGCATCAGCAGGCCCATTTCCGGGTGGTAGCCGCCGAAGTAGACGAAATCGACGCCTTGCGACTTCAGCTTCGTGATGATCGCCGAGTAGTCCGAATCGCCGGCATTGATGCCTTCGAACAGCACGACCGGGATCTTCGCCGCTTCGAGGTCCTTCTTCACCGACGACGCGATGCCCTGGCCGTACGACTGCTTGTCGTGCAGGACCGCGACCTTCTTCGGCTTCACGTTGTTGATGATGTAGTGCGCGGCGGCCGGGCCTTGCTGGTCGTCACGGCCGATCGTGCGGAAGATGAAGTGGCGCTTCTTGCCTTCCGTCAGCTGCGGCGCGGTGGCCGACGGCGTGACCATCACGATGCCTTCGTTCTCGTAGATGTCCGACGCGGGAATCGTCGAGCCCGAGCACACGTGGCCGATCACGTACTTGATCTTCTGGCTGACGATCTTGTTGGCGACGGCGACGGCCTGCTTCGGTTCGCACGCGTCGTCCATCATCACGACTTCAAACTTGTTGCCGCCCGCACCGCCGGCCGCGTTGATCTGTTCGATCGCGGTCAGCGCGCCGGCCTTCACCATGTCGCCGTACTGGGCGACCGAGCCGCTCATCGGACCAGCGATGGCGATCTTCACGGTTTCCGCTTGCGCGGCGGCGGCGCCGGCGGCGAACAGCACGGCGGCGACGGAAATGGACGTAAGACGGGACAGCGTCATCTGGGAGCTCCTCGATGTTGTTTAGTCATACGGGCAAAGGCGGCATGACTTGCGCAATCGAACAGCACCCGGGGCGAGGACATGGGACACGCCCGAGACACATAGAAGACGGAACTCCAGCGGAATGTTGCGTAGCGGGGCCCGGCTCTTGCAGTCCCCGAAGGGGACGTCTGGTTCGGAAAGACATCGTGATGCGTCTTGCATTGCGCAAGCGTTTCGCCTGCCCCGCTTGCCAACTGCTCGTTCGGAGGGATGGTCCGACAGCCGTTGGCAAGGCAACCGAAATTATATGGGCGTTTTTTAATCGTCTGTCAAAAATGCCTGTCGACCGAGGGAAAACACGTAGGCTTTTGAGATAGGTGGGTGGCGATCGGGGCGCAACCCCGGGGAGGCGAGAACGTTTGCTTCGAGTGCAATCGGGTTGCTATTTTGGCAAGAAGGCGGCGCGGGTTCCTTGCTGGGCTTGGCGTTCGGCGATGGAGACTCCCCGGTGATGCGTTTTTTAGGTTGCCAAGGGCCCTGGTCGCTGGAAATCAATCGACTGATGATTGTGTGAGCACGCACCATGACGGGGCGCTCGGTGAAGCGGCAATCCTTACTGTTTATCTACGAAGCTAAACAATTTGAAAGCTTTTTGATATTTCCGTGAAATAATACGAACTCGCTTCTGCAATCCAGCCAGCCTCCCTGCAAGTCGCCTTCGCCGCGCCTCGCAGTCGCTTCAGGGCCGCTTCGACGCCCCCTCGTCGCTCAGCCGCCAGCCAGTGATCTGCCGTTTTTGTTCAATGCACATCACCTGCTTCGGATCGCCCATGAATTGCCCCATCCGCCTCTCTTCCGCCGCCGCGATCGCGTGCGCGCTTTCTGTTTCTGCCGCCCATGCCTCGGGACGCGATACGCTGACCGATCGGTCGGCCGGTGCGAACGTGTTTCGCTCGGAGCGGCGTGCGGCTGCTCGGGATGACGGGCATGCGGCGCGGATGAGCCGCCGACGGGTGCAGTTCGCTGCGCCTGCCGAACGTAGCCCGTTCGATACGCCGGATACGCGGCCGTTGCGGGTGACGAGCGACGCGCTGGTGGCGCCGCTGCCCGCTTCTTCCGGGCGTGAACCCGATTTCGTCTTGCCGCCGAACCGCGTCGCGCTCGGCGCGGGCGGGAGCGATAGCCTGGGTCGCGCAGTGCCCGGGTATGAGCAGCGCGAGCAGAACTGGAATGAATACCTGCGCGCGAACGGCTCGCGGCCTGCTGGAAGTGGCGGTTCGTATGCACCGCAGCGGCCGTACGATGCGCCGCGCGGTCCGCATGGGGCGCCGAATCCGTTCGATCCGTCGGTGCCGCAGCCCGAGACGCGGACGTTTTATGACAATGGATCGGGGACGAAGTGCACGGCTACCGGTGGTGCGGGGACGTCGCGGTCGTCTTGCGATATTGCTTGGTGAGGTGGGGTTTTGGGGTAGCTGCCGCTTAGGGCTGTCTACCCTGTCCGGCGCGCTGCGCGACGTTGCGCAGCGCGGTCGCCTCTGTCGGCGTTGCGCTTGCAGCTGCGGGATGATCACGCTCGCCAGACTCAATCTCGATCCGCGCGATGAGTAGCTCTAGATAACTCTATCCCACGAGCCGTTTTCCGCCCTCTCCGGTTCCACGAATACCCAAATCGAATGACACCGAGTGCAGCGATAATACGTTGCAGCGCCTGCCGCCCCCTGCCCCTCGGAATCAAAAGGCGGCGGAACAATTTCCGCGAGAACTCCATTGGTAACGGCAACGTCGCGACGTTGCGAATACTGCTGATACTCTTGGCGCGATACGAATTGCTCGGGCGAACCAATCCCGAGACAGTAGTCGCATGCAGGAAGCAACTGCGCGATCACCCCATTGCCCTGCGCTTCGCTCCCTCGCTTCAACTTCTGCAATTGACCTCGCGGAATTTGTGCCTCGACACGCGCGCTTTCGTTGCCTAACCACACGCGCAGTTGCCGCAAATCAATGTCCCGATCACGATAACGCCGAAGCATGCTCTCAATATCTTGATCCACGGCTATCACACTCATTTATCAACCAGAGCACTCCAGTCGCCACGTCACGATTCGATTGCGCCAAAGAACCGATGATCATGGCGACTGCCGTGCGTCCGTCGAACAGTTCGATCAATAAACCATATCGGTCAAATCCGGTCGGCGATCCAGTTCGCGCCACCCGCTTCGCGCACAGCCCAAACGTCCCCGCAGATTTATTGCCCGCAAGGCAGGCACTGGCTCAGCCACGCGCGTTGCTTGCGCAGCTGTGTCGGGACACTGACTAGCACCGCGTCGTCCGCAACGTGGGCAAGATAGCCGTTGACCGCCTTGAGACCATCAAAATCGACACCCGAAAAATAAAAATCCGCACTTCAAAAAGACATCGGCCTGATGAAAATATTCTTCGAGATCGCGACACGAACAGGGCCAACTCGCTATCACGCCAAACGTGTATAGGCTTTGACTACCAAATAGACGTTTTCAGAAAACTTATTGAATACTCTTCCTAACATCACGCGTAAGCGTCGCCGTAATCCTTCGCTTTCCAAAAAATATCAGCCCCCGAACTTTTATATAGCTCATCAAGCAACTCAGAAAAACTTAACGCTATTATTGGACAACTCCCAACTACACCATGAACTTCGAAATTACTATCGTAACATCTTCCATTCCTTTCCTTGGAGGTATCAATGGATATGTAGTCACCGTTGTCTGTTTTACAGATTGCATACCACGAAAAAGAAATATCGTCCTCACACGGATCACCCACAATGATCATATTGGTTTGCAACACATCACCGGCAGGTAATATCTTGAAAGAAATATTATCTTTCCCGGGTCTGAACAAAATCACACCACCGCAAAGATTGTAGAATTCGACCATATCATTCGGATATGCCATGTCGGCATGTGGCAGCTGCGGTAGCTTTCCGCTCGCCGGCAACACTTGGCATCTACCATCGGATCTTATGATCTCGACAATTTCCTTAATCGACCTCATATGTCCCTCTAAAATTTCACCGGATCAAACTCACCCGTGTACAAATACTGATTCAACGCCCTGTAGTACGCATCCCTGCTCGCCTGCGGAACTTTTGCAGCATCAAACATTTGCTCGGACAGCGCCTGCATTTCTCGATTGCTTACGGCTTCCCAATCAACTTTTCCACCAACTGGGCGCCCGGTTTTCATAGTCAACCAATCTCGGTACGCAGCCTTTGTCGCAGCATGCGACTCAGCGGACAAAGCAATTGTTGGCGATTTAATCGGATATTTCCCACCGTAATCTGGAACATTCTTGGCCATCCATACATCGAGTACTCCATGGTGGTTTTCTAAAGGCGAATTGCTTGGTCGATATGGAACAACATCGTACTCTTTAACGTCCTCGCAGCCGCTCAATCCCAGCGGATCAACCCACGCGTCTGGCGCGTGCACATAGCCTTGCGTTCTAAATCCACCTTCAAGGCCAATCGGATCGCAACTAAGATACTGCCCTGAATCTGGATCGTAGTATCGATTCAGGTTGTAGCACAGTCCCGTCTCGTCGTCGGCCCATTGACCGGGAAAACGCAACGTCGTATCGATTGAAATTGCCGCGCCCTGCGCATCGTTCGCTGCTCGTCTGGCCGGCAGCGGTTTCCCCCACAGCGAGTACGCCCCCTTCCACACAGTCGTGCCATGTTCGTCGAACGCCGCCTTTGGCAAACCGACCTGGTCCGTCAGAATTGAAAAGATACCGCTGTCGGTCTCCTGCGCGAGCGGCGAGAAACTGCCCGGCTCGATATGCCAGGTCACGACTTGGCCCGTCGTACCATCCCGCTGCTCGATCCAGCGCTCGGCAAGCATCGGACCGTCCCACAGGAACCTCACCGTTTCACGGCCGCCGACTTGCTGCTTCTCGATCCGGCGATTGAAAGCGTCATAGCGATACGCCCAAACACCGCGCTCGGGCGTAACGACCTTCACGAGCCGATTGAGGCCATCCCACGTGTATTGCCACGTTTTCGGCCTGAACCCCGGCTGTTCGACCGTCTTCTCGATCGTGCGGCCACGTGCATCGTATTGATAGCGTGCGTAGCCAACCTGTTCCGGCAGACCTCCGCGGCGATAGTGGTGGGCATCCACAGGTGCCCGTTGCCCGTGCGCGGCAATGTTCATCACAGCGTCATAGCGGAAGTGCTCGCTTGGCTGCAGCAGACTTTCTGCGGAGATGATCTGGCCGCGCTCATCGCGCTGGTAGGTGAGCGTATCCGCGCCGGTGTCCACTCGCTCCAGTTGTCCGGCTGCGTCGTAGTGATAGACCTGCCGCGTCAATTGCTCGAGCGCCCGGGCCGGATCGGCTTGCAACGCATCGAAGGCTACGGCAGGCCCTGCAATCTGCCGGCGTATACGGCCGAGCGCATCGTACTGTTGCTGCGCGACAAAATCTCCCGCCTGCCGCCCGATCTCGCGCCCTAAGCCATCGCGCCGGATCGTCAGCCCGGCGACCTGCGTGAGCGCACCCAATGCATCATAGGCATAGGCCGTCTCCCGCCGAGGCGTCAGCCGAAGGCTCCGCTGGCCGTCCGCGTCGTAGACGTGCCTCAACAGTTCGCCATGCTGATCTTCTCCGATCAAGCGGCCATTCCTGTCGTAGGCAAAGCGCGTCACGTGAACGTGCTCGCCCTGGACCTCCGCCGACGCCAGTCGTCCGCTCGCATCGTAGCGGTAAGCAAGCTTCACGTCGCCGGCATCGATCTCGACGAGCCGGTCGGATGCATCGTACGTATAGCGCCACTGGCCACCGTCGGGCAGTGTCTTCGCCAGCAGGCGGCCGACGGCATCGCGCTCATATCGAGTCGCGCGGCCGCCCCAGTCGATCTCGGCCGCGAGACGCCCGGCCGCGTCGTAGCGGTACGTGTAAGTCTCTCCCAGAGCATTGATGACCTTCGTCAGCCGGGTGGCATGGTCGTACTCGAAACGCGTTGCATGACCGGCCGCGTCGATCGACGCCGTAAGCAAATCGAACGGGCCATAGGTTCGCCGGATCGTACGTCCGAGCGGATCGATCCACTCGACGGGCAGGCTCTCGCTGTTATATCGCGCCCTCGACACCGAGCCATCGGGGCGCGTGATCGCGCTCAGCAGACCGCGCGGATTTGCCGGGCCGTCAGCATAGTCGTAACGCGTCACGTGCCCATCGGGCGACGTCTCCTCCAGCAGCCGACCCAGTACGTCTATCCTGCGCCTGAAGCGCGCACCTGTCGGCAACTCGATGTCGGTCAGCCGCAACCGGTCATCGTAGTCCAGGCGCGTCTCGCGATCACCCTGAACCACCCGCAGCAGTTCGCCTCGGGGGCCGTAGCGATAGGCAGTTCTGTTGCCGTCCGGCTCGGTGCGAGCAATCAATCGATACAGATGGTCATACTCGAGCCTGATCCGGCCGCCGTTCGGCAAACGCGTGCCGGTAAGGCGCTGCTCGTCGTCATAGTCGAACTCGACCATCCTCCCCGAGCTTTCGACGACCGAAGTCAGTTGACCACGCTCGTCGTATCGATAGTCCGTCCGTCGACCCAGCGGATCGATCCGGGCCATCAAGCGACCAAGCTCCCATTCGGAGCGAGTGCAATGGCCGAGCGGATCGGTTTCGGCCGTTACGAGACCTTCATCGTTATAGTCATAGGTCCATTCTCCGTCGACATCGATCACCCGTGTGCGACCGGCCTCGTAGATGAACCGACCTGTGTGATAACCCTGCTGCGTGCCGGTCTCGACGACACGACCAGCGGTGTCGTACCGATATCGAACGTCGGTCTGGTCCGTATCCCGCCACTGGGTCATCCAGCCGTGTTCGTCATACGCGTAGTAGAACTGGCCAAACTGGAAGCTCGCCACGTGGGTAAGCATGCTGTTCTGGTAGTCGTAGTCCACGAGTGTCCGGGAACCGCCGTCCGCATCGTGAAGAACGATCCGTTCCAGCCGTCGGTCGCGCCCGTGACAAACAATCTCGAGCCGATAGCCGTCGCTATGGGCCATACCACTCAAACGGCCGGCAATATCGTACGAGAGAACGATTGCGTTACCGTCGAGGTCCTCGATCCGTTCGAGGCGAGACGAACGCCCATCGACGAGCGGCGCGAAAATACGTAGTTGCCGCGTATCGCGATCGAAGATGCGCGGTTCGAGCCGGCTTCCGACCAGCCGATAGCGCGGCTCGCGCAGGTTGATGCCGTTGAGCGCCATATCCGGCGCGTCAAAGCCGATCACCAGGCCGGCGCCGTCGTGGAATCTCACGAAGCGGCCGCCATCGAACGTCAGTTGTTGCGACCAGTTGTCCGACCAGCGGTGACCGAGCAATCCATGGTCGTCCGATCGAGTCCGATAGCGTCGCTTGAACTCGAGAGGCAGGATGCCGGGAATGACGAGATCCGTACGGATCTCGAGCATTTCGCCGGACACCGGATCAACCGGGTCCTTGCACGTCGGCCGGTTCTCGTCCTTGATGCCCTTCTGTTCCGCGGATCGGGTGGGCTCAGGCTTGAATTTTTCGCGCAACCCCCGCAGCCCCTTGCCGGCAAATTTTCCGACTCCGCCTCCTACGATCCCGCCGAGCAAACCCGCCAGGAATTCCTGAGTCGCGGACAACTCCGGGTTCTTCGGACCGTAGTGTCCAGTCGTCTTGTCGATCCAGATGCTGTTGCGCCCCGAATTGACCTTGCCGCTACAGTGCGTTTCGTGGCCGATCCGCACCAGCGGCAGACCGTTGACGAACACGGTCTTGCTGCCGTCGACGAGTGCCTGCGGCACGCCGGAATGGTGATCGCATTTCACCAGGTCCGTGACACGCGCCACCTTCTTGCCTTCGAAGTACACGTTGCTCGAACCGGTGACGATCTCGCCACAGTTGCTGCCCATGCTCTGGCTCGCCGACGCGAGCGCACTCCCCAGCGTCAGGCCGCCCGCCATGCACGCGCCGACGATCAGCGCGCCGGCGAGTCCACCGGTTGCCACGGTCGCCGCCACTGCCACGCCAATCGCGACTCCCACGGCAATGCCGGCGAGAATCCCCATAAAACCCGACGAGTGCGCGATCCGATCGCCAATGCAGGCGGGGTGCGGATCGCCGCGACCGATCGTGAGGCCGAGCGCGTCGCCAACCTGCGTGAATTCCTTCGATAGCCAGCCGGTCACGCCAACCTTGTCGAGCGCCCACGCACCGCCGACCGCAATCGCCAGCGGAAGCATGACGGTGCCCGCCGCAATCGCGCCCGCGCCCAGTGCCGCCCCGCCGGTCGCCCCACCCGCGAGCGCCGTACCGGCGGCACCCAGCCCGGCGGCCGTCCCCTCGACGGCGGTCAGGCCCGCATCGGCGCCGAGCATCCCGTAGTTGAGGTGCTCGTAAAACGGCTGCTCGGCCGCTTTCGCGGCTTCACCGTCCTCCAGCCCGGCGATCTGATCGAGACGCTCCTGGGCGCTGCCGCTCGGCTCGTTGTAGTTCGGCGTGTCCGACATTGCGGCCTCAGACCGGATCGCGCAACTGAAGGCTCTGAATCACGGTCCGGATTTGTTCGCGCTGTGTGTCGCTCAGCGTACCGGGCGCGGTGAAGGTGAGCATCAGGACAACCTGCCCGTATTCCACCATCGTCAACCGCTGATGAATGAGCGCCTGGTTGTTCGTCCAGGTGAACTCGTGCACGTGTGCAGCGCGCCCGGATACCGTGGCGTCTTCATTCGCCACCTCGGCGTAATCGGGAACCTGCTTCGCCACTTTCCGGATTTCGCTCGTCACATATTCGGCGAACTTCATGCCCCACGGCAGCCGCTCGCGCGTGATCACGAAACTCACGCCCTCCGTGCCAGTCGCCGCCGACACGAACACGTTCATCGTTTTGTCCTGCCATTCCACGGGCAGCGCCAACGTGCCTTCCTGCATCTGGTACATGCTTTGTTATCCTTATTGGTTATTGGTATTAGCCGTTCTTCGGGTTGATGTCGGTTCGAGCAGCCTGGATATTGATATTGCCGTCATCCAGATGGATCACCGACTCGCCCTTGTAGATGTCGATCGAGTCGGCTGTCATGTGGATCCGCGTGCCGCCGTCGCCGCCGATCTTGATCCAGAGTTCCTTGGCTTCCAGCGTGTGCACACCCTGCGGAGTCTGATGCAGCGTATTGCCCTGCACGACAACGTCCGACAGGTTGCCAACCGCGATGGCCGTCGTATGGTTGCCCTTGCCCACCTCGACGGTCCGGTCGCCTTTGAGAACCTGAGTCCACTGAGCGTCCTCGACCACGGTATGCATGTCCTTCTGCGCATGCATGTAGAGCATCTGCGCACCATTGACGTCGCTCATCAGCAACTCGTTCGACCCCTGCCCCTTGTGCGTCTGGCTCTTGATCCCCATCGTCTGGCCGGCCGCGCCGTGATACGGGTTGCCCTGCTCGCCGTTGAACACGCGGCCGACGATCACGGGGTTATCCGGATCGCCCTGATTGAACGCCACCAGTACTTCCTGCTTGATCCGCGGAATCGCGGCCGCGCCCCAGCCGTCGCCCGCCCACGGCTGCGACACGCGCACCCACATCGAATCGGAGCCGTCCTTCTTGCCGCGCCGATCCCACGGGAAATGCACTTTCACCGCGCTGCCGTTCGTATGAATTTCCTCGCCCTTCGGCCCGACGACGATCGCCGACTGCGTGCCGTGAATCACCGGCTTCGGCGTCGCGCGCGGCGCACGGTACGGAATCTTCTTCGGCAACAGCGAGAAGCTGTTCCGGTACGGCAGCTTCGCGCTGTGCTGCGTATAGTCGTTCACGGCCTCGTGACGCACGTGCAGGATCACGTACTCCTGGTTGTTTTCGAGGACGGGATGATTCGCGACGGTCACGGCGCCCGCCGTGGTCATGCGCCACGCGTAGCCGCCGCCGGTATAGCGATGGGCTTGCGCCTCCTCGGCCTCCATCGCGAAACGGGCGTAGCGGTTGCCGTCGTCGCCGTGGTCGTACAGCGACTGGTGCTCGAACCGCTCGGTCGCGTCGAGCCGCGCATGCTTGAGGTTTTGCGGGCCGGCCTCCACCAGCATCAGCGGCGACGACGGATTCTGGTGATTGAAGTCGCGGAACGTGACCTTGCCGACGCCGAAGCGCCGGCCTTCGTGCAACTGGTCGATGCCGCTGTCTTCGCTGGCCTCGGTCGCGGCGAACGGCACGGTGGCGAGCCCGTCGATCGGGCGGAACAGCAGGTTCGTGTCGCCGATCACGAGAAAGTGCTTGTCCTTCTCGTAGCGGTGCGTCCAGATGAGCCCTTCCTGCTCCATCAGCCGCGCGCAGAAGTTGTAGTAGCTCTCCTGGTACATCACGACGTACTCGAGCGGCTTCTGGCTGGTCCGGATGTCGAACGTGAAATCGGAAAACCCGTGTTCCTGGAAGATCTCGGTGAGGATGTCCTGCGCGGTCTTGTTCTGGAAGATCCGGCAGTCGGTCGAGCGCGTCAGGAACCAGAACCACGGCACGGCCGTCAGGTGGTATTGCGTGACGTTGCCGGGGTTGCCGGCGCGATCGAACGACGCGACGTAGCCGTCGAAGTAGCGGTCGTTGTCGCCGCCGCCCGCCGCCACGACGCGTTCGAGCGTCGACAGGCGCGCCTGCTGGTCGAAGCGGATCTTGACCTGCTGGCCGATCAGGTCCTCCGGGCGCAGGTCGTGGCGATGCGACAGCAGGTCGAGATGGATTTCCGGCAAGCGGTTCACGTGCTCGTCGACGACGGCCGCGCTGACCAGCAGCACATCCGGGCCGAGCGGCGTATCGAGCGTGACGTAACGATTGAGCTGGGTCAGGCGCGCGGGGTTGGCGGCGCCGTTGATCGCGTCGGCGATGGCGCCGGGCGTCTTCTCCATCAGCGAGAAACCGGTCTGTGCGAGCTGCAGCGCGCGCTGGACGGTGTCGACGTGCCCGGCCAGCCCCGCGAGCGGCCCGAGGCTGCCGGCCACACTCGACGCCACCGGGCCGGCGAGGCCGCCGAGCGCACTCAACGAGCCGAACGCACCACCACCCAATCCACTGGGAATACCCCCATTCGGAGCGAAACTCATTCTTGTTCCTTGCGTGTGATCTCAGGTTCCATCGGCCGGCTCGCCGGTCCGCAGCCACGATAATGTAGGGTAAAACCCGACCGCTTGAAAGTCTCCGGCAAACGTTTGCTTTCCGACCCTTAAAATCGGAAAAACGGACCGGCAGCCGGACGCGAGACCGCGGTCGCCCACGGCCAGGCAGCACGACGGTCGGCAATGGAAACCGTGTCACCCCGCATGTCTCGACAGGCCGCACGGCGCGGGACACGGCGGCGATCAACGGATGCTGGAGTATCCGCGTGACAATGGCGGGAAACAGCTGAGACTGACCGCGCTAGGGCCTTCCCGGGTCAGTGTTTGAACGAACATACTAGAGACGACCTCCTCGTCGGCAAGCGTGCAATCGCCATCCCGGCGCACCACCCTCATCGCGGCGAAACCACGATCGCCGCCCGCCGATTCTGCGCCCGCCCTGCCGGCGTCCTGTTATCCCCGACCGGGTCGAGCTTCCCTTTTCCGACGATCGCAATCCGCTTCGCATCCAGCCCGACGTCAACCAGCTCGACCGCAACGACTTCCGCTCGCCGCCTCGACAACTCGGCGTCGTAAGCAGCCGTCCCCTCGTCATCCGAGTACCCGTACACGCGCACTCCGTTGATCCCCGCCGACCGCAAGGTCCGCCCGATCCGTTCCACGATCCGGCGCACATCCGGCTTGAGGTTGTACCGGTCGAAATCGAACAGGATCGGCCCGGTCGACCCGAATTCGAATCCCTGTCCAGTCTCCTGGAACCCGGCCGACTTCAGCGCCGTCACCTGCGTCTGCGTCAGCCCCCGATGAAGCGGCGGCGGCGTCTGGCAGCCCACCAGCAGCATGCACAGCAGCAGCGCGCTCCCGACGCACGTCCGCCCCGTGCTCACAGGAAACGAGTGGTTCATTTTGCCTCCCCTTCCATCGCGCCCGCCCTGCAGGCGCTTCTTTTAACCGCCGCCGCGGCCTCGCCCGCGGCGCGAGTCGATCGAGCTCAAACCGGCCCTGCAACGCTCTCCGCCAACTGCCACGATCCCGGCCGCGCACGCTTGGCGCGGTACATCGCGATATCCGCCGCGCGCAGCAAGCCGCTCGCGTCCAACGCGTGATCGGGATACAGCGCAACGCCGGCACTCATCATGGTGGCCACCACGCGGCCGTCGGACAGCTCGATCGACGGTGCCATGCCGGACAAAATCTCGTCGGCGATCCGGCACACGCTGCCCGCTTCAGGCACCGCCGCCAGCATCACCGCGAATTCGTCGCCGCCCAGGCGCGCGACGAGATCGGTCTCTCGCACCCGCGTGCGCAGCCGCGATGCGATGTCGATCAACACCGCGTCCCCGGCGTCGTGACCGAAACCATCGTTGATCTCCTTGAAGCGGTCGCAGTCGAGATAGAGGACGGCGACCCGCTGCCCCGTCAACGTGGCATCGCAAAGCGCAAGCGCGAGGCGCGACTCGAACTGCACGCGGTTGGGCAACCCCGTGAGCGCATCGTGCGTCGCCTTGTGCTCGAGCGACGCGTTCTCGTCGCGCAGCGTGTTCTGCCAGTCTTCGAATTCGTCGAGCAGCGCGTTGAAGTCGTCGCCGAGCTGGTTCAGTTCCGCGATCGCCGCCGGCTCGACGCGCCGCGCGAACGCGCGCTCGCGCCGCACCGCGTGCGCGACGCCGGCCAGCGCGCGCAGCGGCGAAACGATGTCGCGCAGCAGGCGTTTCGAACTGACGTACGCGCCGAACACGCTGACGGCCAGGCAGCCGAGAATGCCGCCGACGCCGCCGAGCAGGAAGCCGAAGAACTGGTGGCCGCGGCCGCGCACGACGACGTGGCCGACGATGATGCCGTCGTGCATCACCGGGACGGTCACCGGCCCCGGCAGCGCCACGTCGGCCACCGCGCGCTCGAGCCGCGCGAGGCCGTTTCCGGCCGGCAACTGCCACGTGGCGAACAGTTGTCCCTTGCTGTCGGTGACGACCACCTGCGCGACGTCCTCGTCGCCGGCGATCATCCCGATCGCCTCGTTCGCCGCGACGCGATCGCCGAACACGAGCGCCGCCTCGACCGTATAACCGAGCGAGCGCGCCAGCAGGTTCAGGTTGTTGCCGGCATACGCGCGCAACGCGATCACGGCGACGACGATCAACGACACGGCGGCCATCGTCACCGCGACGAACGCGAGGCGCAGGTGCGCGCGCCGCAGCACGCTTTGCAGCGTCGGGCGCGGCGGGCGCGAAGCGCGAATGGGAGGCACGGCGCGTGTCATGGCGTCACCGGCCGTCGTGCGAGATTGAGAACGTTCGGATGCACGCGCACGCCGCTGCGTGCGACGGCGTCGAGATTGATGTCGAACGACACGCGGTCGCCGTCGACGTCGAGACAGAACATGCCGCCCGCCGTGCAAGACGGATCGTGTTCCGCGATCGTCAGCACCGGATGGCCGGCCAACGCGGCTCTCACCCGCGCGCGCGCGTCGTTGCTCAAGGCGCCCAGATAGACGACGTCGCACGCGATGCCGAGCGACGGATCGTCGGAGCGCACGCGTTGCACGTCGAGCACCGTCGAGCCGGCCTGCAGCGTGTCGGTCAGGCCGCCCGCATAGTCGGGCCTGCCGGTCACGCACAGATGCAGGCGCACGGGCGTGGTCGGCCAGCGCGTGAAGCTGATGATGCCGAGCACCACCTGACGCACGGCCGTGTCGTGTGACGAAAAGGCGGAACCTGTCGGGCTGGCCGGCGTGGCGGTGGTGGCAACTTGCACCGCATCGACCGCGGTCTCGTCCATCACGGCAGGCGCGCCGGCGACGACCGGTACGGCGCTCAGAACGCAAACGATTGCGGCAAACGCATGGCGGAACGTGGCGACTCGGCCCCACTGGCCGGACGCCTTTCGCGCGGCGAATGCCGCCGCACACGCTGGCGTCGATGCGACCGCAAGACTCGCAGCCGCCGCGCACACACTTGCATCCATGATGGAAACATCTGCCGCAGTCGTTCCCGGCCCCGCCTCCTGCCTGCCATGCGCGTGCAGGCACCGTATCACGCGCACGATTCCTTCCATCTTAGGTAAAAATTCGTATCCCAAACCAGTGGGATACACCCGCGAATCCTGCCGGAAAGCATGCCGAACCGGTGCTGCGGCAACCCACGGCGGTCCGGTGTCGGCGTCGGCACATTGATCTGCGGATTGAACCCCGGCTCACGGCAAACTTCATCCATCCGCCAGTCACGCATTCAAGCATCTCGCGGGCGTCAAACGGCTCGATCCGCCATGCGTGTACGCTCCACGGCCGTACGGGCCACGCGGTGGACAATGAATCGATATCGACGAGAATGTCCGCTCGTCCCGCGGCCATACGTCGGAATGCCGGATCCAGCCTGCACAACGGAGCGTCATGAAAATCGAAAACTCGGAACTCGAAGCATTCGTCGCCGTCGCGGAACTCGGCACGTTCCATCGCGCGGCGGAAAAACTGAACCTGACCCAGCCGGGGCTGTCGCGCCGCATCCAGAAACTCGAGCAGACGCTCGGCGTCGAGTTGTTCCAGCGCACCACGCGAAGCGTGACGTTGACGGGTGTCGGCCGCCAGTTCCTGCCGATGGCGCGCGAGCAGATCGCGCAGCTCGGCATGATGCTGTCGTCGATCCAGGACATCGCGCAAAAACGTTACGGCAAGGTGCGGCTCGCGTCGATCCCGACGATCGTCGCGCAGGCGCTTCCCGACGTACTGCGTCGCTACGCCGCAAAGTATCCGCACGTCGCCGTGCAGATCCTCGACGGCAATCACGACTTCGTGCTGTCGCAGGTGCGCGCGGGCATCGCCGAATTCGGCGTGAGCCTGCATCCCGGTGACGACGACGATCTCCTGTTCGAACCGCTCTTCACCGACCGTTACGTGCTCGCGGCGCACAACGACGATCCGCTGGCGCGCGCGGACGCCGTCACGCTCGGGGAGTTGCGCCAGGCGAAGCTGATCATCGGCGGTCGCGACAGCGGCAACCGCCTGCTGCTCGAAATGCTGATGGGCCAGGAAGCGGTGCGAGCCCGCTGGTTCTACGAAGTCGAGCACATCTCGTGCGTCGCGGCGCTGGTGGCGGCCGGGGTCGGCTGCGCGATCCTGCCCGAGAGCGCACTGCGTGCGTACGGCTCGCCGGCGGTGCGCGCGGTGCCGATCGCGAGCCCGACGATCGAGCGCACGGTCGGCATCGTTCGGCATCGCGGCATTTCGATGTCCAGCTTCGCGGGCGACCTCCAGGCGCTGGTGAAGGCGTCGTTCGCGTGACGCCGCGGGGCGGCACGGCGGCGCGCCGCATTGATGCCGGTTTCGCATGAATCGCGAGCCGAACGGCATTGGACACCCGAAAAATGGCTGGGGACGATGGGGGCGAACATGAACGACGGAAACGGGTAACGCCCCGAATCCGGACGGATTCAGGAGGAACCACCATGCATTTCGACGTGATCCTGCGTCGCGGCGAGTTGATCGACGGCACCGGGGCCGCACGCTTCGAAGCCGATCTCGGCGTGACCGGCACGCGCATCGCGGCGATCGGCGACCTGGGCGGTGCGACGGCCGCGCATACGGTCGATGCGAGCGGCCTCGTCGTCGCGCCGGGCTTCATCGACAGCCACACGCACGACGACGCGTTCGTGCTGACCGATCCCGACGTCGAGCCGAAGGTCGCGCAAGGCGTCACGACGGTGATCGCCGGCAACTGCGGCATCAGCCTCGCGCCGCTGCTCGCCGAAAGGGACGTGCCGCAGCCGCTCGACCTGCTGGGCGCGTGGCAGGCGTTCCGCTTCCCGTCCTTTCGCGCCTATCTCGACGCGCTCGACGCCACGCCCGCCGCCGTCAATACGGCGGCCCTGATCGGCCACTCGACGCTGCGCGTGCGGCACATGGCCGATCTCGATCGCGCGGCCAACGCGGCTGAAATCGCGGCGATGGCGGCCGACGTGCGCGAAGCGATGGCGGCCGGTGCGTTCGGCGTCTCGTCGGGCACCTTCTACCCACCCGCGGCAGCCGCGACGACGGACGAACTGATCGACGTGTGCGCACCGTTGCGCGAGACGGGCGGCGTGTTCGCGACGCACCTGCGCGACGAAACCGACGCGATCATCGCGTCGCTCGACGAAGCGTTCTCGATCGGCCGCGCGCTCGACGTGCGCGTCGTGCTGTCGCATCACAAGGTGGCCGGCAAGGCCAATCACGGCCGCTCGGTCGAAACGCTCGCGCATATCGACGCGCAACGCACGCGTCAACCGCTGTGTCTCGACTGCCATCCGTATCCGGCCACGTCGACGATGCTGCGCGCGGATCGCATCCATCAGTCGTCCCGCGTGATCCTCGCGTGGTCGAAGCCGCATCCCGAACTCGCGGGCCGCGACTTCCATGAACTGCTGCCGCTGTTCGGCGATTCGGTCGACGCCGCGATCGACGCGCTGCGCCCCGCCGGTGCGATCTACTTCGTGATGGACGAAGCGGATGTCGAGCGCATCGTTCGTCACGAACTGACGATGGTCGGCTCCGACGGCCTGCCCAACGACATGCGCCCGCACCCGCGGCTGTGGGGCACGTTCCCGCGCGTGCTCGGAGAATTCTCCCGCGAGCGCGGCCTGTTCCCGCTCGAAACCGCGGTGCGCAAAATGACGGGGCTCACCGCCGAGCAGTTCGGCATCGCCGAACGCGGGCGGCTCGCGGTCGGTCATTACGCCGATCTCGTCGTGTTCGACCCCGTCCGCGTGATCGACCGTGCGACGTTCGCGAGCCCGACGCTGCGCCCCGAAGGCATCGAGCACGTGTTCGTCAACGGGCAGGCCGTGCTCGAACATGGCCGGCACACCGGCACGCGTCCCGGCCGGGCGCTGCGCCGCGACATCTAGAACCGGCCGATCGGCGGCGCGCGCTCGCGCGGTCGCGGCAGCCGCCCCGAAGGCCACCTGCACGGAGTCACCATGACGAATCCCAACGGCGCCGCCACGCCGCGCGGCATGCAAGCCGACCCGCCCACGCACGCGCAAGCCGCCGCCCCCGGCCTCGATGCACTGTATGCACGCCTGAGCCGGCGCATCATTCCGCTGATCCTGGTCTGCTATTTCTTCGGCTATCTCGACCGCGTCAACGTCGGCTTTGCGAAGCTGCAGATGGTGACGGACCTGCACCTCACGGACGCTGCATACGGCGTGGGTGCGGGCCTGTTCTTCGTCGGCTACCTGCTGCTGCAGGTGCCGGCCGGCTGGCTCGTGCGGCGGATCGGCGTGAAGCGCTGTCTCGCCGGCTCGATGCTGACGTGGGGCATCGTGTCGGTCGCCACGCTCACGACCCGCGACACCGCGAGCTTCTACGCGCTGCGCTTCCTGCTCGGCGTGACCGAAGCGAGCTTCTTTCCGGCCGTGATCGCGTACTTCAGCGTGTGGTTTCCGTCGCACCGGCTCGCGAAGGTCATGGCGTTTCTGTTTCTCGCGATGCCGCTCGGCGTGATCGTCGGCGGCCCGCTGTCCGGCTGGATCATGGACGCCACGCACGGCGGCTTCGGGCTGCGCGGCTGGCAGTGGATGTTCCTGATCGAAGGTCTGCCGGCCATCGTGCTGGGGGTGTACCTGCTCGCCCGTGTCACGGAGCGGATCGACGATGCAACCTGGCTGACCGATACGGAAAAGCGGATGATTCACGCGGAGATGGCGCAGGAAGCGGCCGGCAAGCGCACCCGCCTCGGCGCCGCATTGCGCGAGCCGACCCTGTGGCTGCTGTTCGCGACGTCGTTCCTCTACAACATCGGCAACTACGGGCTCGTGTTCTGGATGCCGACGATGATCAAGGCGCTCGGGTCGTCGAGCAACCTCCAAATCGGCCTGGTCAGCGCGATCCCGTATCTGGTCGCGTCGGTCGCGATGGTCGCGAACGCGCAGCATTCGGTGCGGACCGGCGAGCGCCGCTGGCATACGGCGCTGCCTGTCGCGATCGGCGGCATCGCGCTGCTCGCGAGCCTCGGCATGCGCACGCATCCCGTGCTCGCGGTCGCGTGCCTGACCGTCGGCGTGGCCGGCATCATGAGCACGCTCGCGATGTTCTGGAGCCTGCCGTCGCGAATTCTCGCGGGAGAAGCGGCCGCGGGCGGCGCCGGGCTCGTCAACATCGGCGCGGCCGTCGCGGGTTTCGTCGGCCCGACGCTGATGGGCTATGCAACCGGATTGACGGGCAGCACCGAGCTCGGTGTCGCGCTGCTCGCCTTCACACTGTTCGCCGCCGCTGCGCTGATCCTGTCGATTCCGCGCCGGCTCATGGTGCGCACGTGAGCGCGGCGCCATCGATGCGCAGCGCGCTGGCGTTGGCGGCGACGGTGCGCGCCGGGCAGGTGAGCGCGATGTCGCTCGTGCAAGCCGTGCTCGCCGACATCGCCGCCCGCGACAGCGCGATCAACGCGTGCGCAGCCACCTTCGACGAGCGAGCACGGCGCGATGCGCTGCGCATCGACCGCCTCGTGCGGGCCGGACGCGACCCGGGCCCGCTGGCCGGCGTGCCGTTCCTCGTGAAGTGGAACATCGACGTGGCGGGTTATACGACGGTTGCCGGATCGCCAGCGCGCGCGGCATTGCCGCCCGCCGTCGCCGATGCGACGATCGTTGCGCGAATGTGCGCGGCCGGCGCGATCCCCATAGGGGCGACGCAGATGGATGAACTCGCGTGCGGCGCCACCGGCGTAAATCCGCACTACGGCGCGGTGCGCCTCCCGGCCGACCCGACACGCATGACAGGCGGCTCGTCGAGCGGCTCGGCCGCCGCGGTCGCCGCCGGCTACGTGCCGCTCGCGCTCGGCAGCGATACCAACGGCTCGGTCCGCGCACCGGCGGCGCTGTGCGGCGTATGGGGGTTCCGGCCCGGCGACGGACGGCTGTCGCGGGCCGGCTGCCTGCCGTATGCCGACTCGCTCGATACCGTCGGCGGGTTCGCGAACGATGTCGACGATCTTGCGGTGCTGTATGACACGCTGCGCGAAACGCATGCACCGCGCGCGCAACGGCCGCGCGATCCGGCCGCCCCGCTTCGCGTCGCCGTGCTGACCGGCGATTTCGAAACACATGCCGATGCGGATGCGCAACGCGCTGTCCGGCGTGCAGCGGCCCGTCTGCGGGCGGGCGAAACAGTAGCCGTCGCCAGCGACGAAGTCGCGCACGTGCGCGAAGCGGCGCTCGTGATCTCGAACGTGGAGCTCGCGCGCGCCCATCACGGCTTGGTCGACGCGCCGGCGGCGCTCGTCTCCGAACACCTGCGGTCGCGCCTCGCTGCCGGCCTCGCGACGTCCGACTCCGCGTATCGGCACGCGCTTGCCGACCGTGCCGCCTGGCGTACGCGCATCGCGGCGCTGTTCGCGCGCCACGACCTGCTGCTCGCGGCCGCGACGCCTTGTGCGGCGCCGCGCTTCACCGACGCGACTGTCGATATCAATGGCGTCGCGCTCGAACCCGCGAAGACGCTCGGCCTGCTGACGCAACCGATCTCGTTCGCGGGGCTGCCGGTCGTCAGCGCGCCGTGCTTCGCATCGGGCGAGCTGCCGGTCGGCGTGCAATTGATCGGTGGGCCCGGTGGCGACGCGGTGTGCTTCGACGCCGCGCGGCAGTTCTCGGCCGCGTGGGGCGACATGCTCCGTTAGCGACGCGCCCCTTGGTGCCGCGCGCCGCCGCGAGTATGCTTGCAGCTCGAACATTCTCCAACCGGGCGCGCGCCGCACCGCGGGCAAGCGCCCCGCCAACCGTCACTCACCATCGATGGATTTCGACGTCATCGTTCTCGGCGCCGGCATCGTCGGCGTCTCCGCCGCGCTGCACCTGCAGGATCGCGGCCGCAAGGTCGCCCTCGTCGATCGCGGCGCGCCCGGCGAAGGCACGAGCTTCGGCAATGCCGGGCTGATCGAGCGCTCGTCGGTCGAACCGTATCCGTTCCCGCGCAGCCCGTTCACGCTGATGCGCTATGCGCTGAACCGCTCCACCGATCTCTACTGGCACAGCGCGTCGCTGCCCGCGTTCGCGCCGTGGCTCGCACGGTTCTGGTGGGAATCGGCGCCGCCGCGTCATGCGGCGGCCTCGCGCGACATGCTGCCGCTGATCGAACGCTGCATCGTCGAACACGATGCGCTGATCGCGCGGGCCGGCGCCGGCGAACTGGTCCGCGCCAGTGGCTGGCTGGAAGCGTTCCGCACGCCGGCCGCATTCGAACGCGGCGTGGCCGAGGCCGGCCTCACCGCGCGCCGCCACGGGCTCGGCATCACGCCGCTCGATGCGGCCGCGCTGCGCGCGCACGAACCGAGCCTCGCACCGGGCTTCTGCGGCGCGCTGCACTGGCTCGACCCGAAAAGCGTCGTCGACCCGGCCGCGCTCGTCAAAGCGTATGCGCACCTGTTCGTGCAGGGCGGCGGCACGCTGCTGACCGGCGACGCCGCGAGCCTCGACGCGCTGTCGCCCGGCTGGCAGGTGAGGACCGACGACGGCCCGGCGGCCGCGCCGGCCGTCGTCGTCGCGCTCGGTCCGTGGTCCGACACGGTGTTCGGCAAGTTCGGCTACAAGATCCCGTTGCGCGAGAAGCGCGGCTACCACATGCACTACGCGCCGTCCGCGCGCGGCGTGCCGTCGGCGCCGATCGTCGATCGCGAATACGGTTATGTAATCGCGCCGATGCGGCGCGGGCTGCGGCTGACGACCGGCGTCGAGATCGCGCGGCGCGGGCTTCCGCCAACGGGCGTGCAGCTCGAACGCGCCGAACGCGTCGCGCGGCCGGTGTTCGGTTTCGGCGAGCGGCTCGATCCGCATCCGTGGCTCGGCTTCCGGCCGTGCACGCCCGACATGCGCCCGGTGATCGGCCCCGCGCCCGCGCATCGCGGGCTGTGGTTCGCGTTCGGGCACAACCATCACGGGCTGACGCTCGGCCCGGTCAGCGGCCGCCTGCTGGCCGAGATGATGACCGGCGAGGCGCCGTTCACCGACCCGGCACCGTATCGCGCGGACCGCTTCTGAGCGCGCGATGCCGGCGCCGGCACGCAGGCCCGGATGGCGCCGAAACGCGCCGTCAGCGAAAACGCAGCTGGTTTCGCCCGAGCTGCGCGACGGATGCGCAGCCCATCAGCCGCATGTCGCGTTCGATTTCCGTGCGCATCAGTTGCAACGCGCGCTCGACGCCGGGCTGCCCGGCGGCGGCGAGCGGGAACAGGTAATAACGCCCCAGCCCGACGGCCTTCGCCCCCAGCGCCAGCGCCTTCAGTACGTGCGAACCGCGCTGCACGCCGCCATCCATCATCACGTCGATCCGGTCGCCCACCGCGTCGACCACCTCGGCAAGCTGGTCGAACGCGGCGCGCGAACCGTCCAGCTGCCGCCCGCCGTGGTTCGACAACACGATGCCGGTGCAACCGATGTCCGCCGCCCTGCGGGCGTCGTCGACCGACATCACGCCTTTCAGGCAAAACTGCCCGTTCCACTCGCGCACCATCGCGGCGACGTCGTCCCATGACATCGACGGGTCGAGCATGTCCGTGAAGTAGCGGCTGATCGACATTGCGCCGCCGCCCATGTCGACGTGCCGGTCGAGCTGCGGCAAACGGAACCGCTCGTGGGTCAGATAGTTGACCGCCCAGGCCGGCTTCAACGCGAACTCGGTCAGCCCCGCGAGCGTCAGCCTGAATGGAATCGAGAAGCCGGTGCGCTTGTCGCGCTCGCGATTGCCGCCGGTGATGCTGTCCACCGTCAGCATCATCACGTTCACGCCGGCCTCCCTCGAGCGGTTCATCATCTCGCGGTTGAGGCCGCGATCCTTGTGAAAGTAGAACTGGTAGACCTGCGGGCCCGGGCTGATCGCACGGGCCTCTTCCAGGCTCACGGTGCCGAGCGACGACACGCCGAACATCGTGTCGAATTTCGCGGCTGCTGCGGCGACGGCCCGCTCGCCGTCATGATGAAACAGGCGTTGCAGCGCGGTCGGCGAACAATAAACCGGCATGCCGAGCTTTTGCCCCATGACCGTCACCGACAGATCGACATCGCGCACGCCGCGCAGCACGTTCGGCACCAGATCGCAGCTTTCGAACGCGCTCGTGTTGCGTCGATACGTGGTTTCATCGTCGGCCGCACCGTCGATGTAATTGAAGATCGGCCCCGGCAACCGCCGCTTCGCCAGTTCGCGGAAGTCGTGGAAATTATGGCAATCGTTCACGCGCATTCGTCACACTCCATTCGGCGCGCGAGCGGCATGCCGGCGGGCCGGCACGCGTCGCTCGCGTCGCTGCGTTCGTTCTATACCGACGGCCGGTGTCCTCGCAAGGGATGGTAGCCGTATCGGCACCCGGAATCGCGCCGCATCGCGCCACCGCTGCCGACCCTGCAGCGAATCGATTCGCACGCTCAGTCGAGCGCGCGGCCGAAGATGCGAATCACTTCATCGAGATGCTCGGCCATCGCACGGCGCGCGGCGTCGGGATCGCGCGCACGGATCGCATCGAGGATCGCGCGATGCTCGAGCTCCGACCGGTGCGGCATGTCGTTCGGCATGTACAGCGACTGCAGCCGCTGGAACATCAGGTCGTACTTGTGCGCGAGCAACTGCTTGATCATCAGCGCATACGCGGCGTTGTCGCTCGCCTCCGCGATGCGGATATGGAACAGCCGGTCGCCCGGGTGCGTGAGCGAGCCGCTGCGGTTGTCGTCCTGGTTGCGCAGGAACGCTTCGTGGATGCCTTCGATCTGCGCGTCCGAGCCGTGCTTCGCGGCCAGCGACGCGGCTTCCGGCTCGATCAGCCGGCGCGCCTGCAGCAGCGCGAACGGCGGGATTTCGGTGTCGAGATCGAGTGCGATGCCGAGCTCGGGATCGATCTCGACGATCGAGAACGGCGCGACCGTCGCGTCGGGAGCCGGCGCGGGTTCGGGCGCCGCGGCCGCTTCGGGATGGCGCACCTTCACGCCGTCGCCGACACGCACGCTGACGAGTCCGTTCACTTCGAGCGCGATCAGCGCCTCGCGCACCGACGTGCGCGACACGCCGAACCGTTCGGCGAGTTCGCGCTCGGGCGGCAGATAGCTGCCCGGCGGGAAATCGCCGGACTCGATCATCGCACTGAGCTTGTCGGCGATCTGCTGGTAGAGGCGGCGGTTCTGAATCGGCTGGATGGACATACGTTGACGCTGGTAATCGGTTTCGTTGCGGACGGCCTGTCAAATCGCACAGACCGTTCGCACCTATTTTATATGCCGCGCTTCACATCGCCCGGCACCGCGTAGCAGCGCGCGGCCGTGCCGCCCCACAACGCGCCCCGCTCGGCCGCCGACAGGCGCGCTTCGGCCCAGCGTTCAACCAGCGACGCGACCTCGTCATACGACGCCGCGAGCAGGCACACGGGCCAGTCCGATCCGAACATCAGCCGCTGCGGGCCGAACGCGTCGAGCGCCGCGTCGAGGCACTGCTCGATATGCCGGATGTCCTGGCCACGCAGGCCGCGCCGCCAGTCGGCCTCGGTCACGAGCCCCGACAGCTTGCACGCGACGTGCGGCAGCGCACCCAACTCCCGCAGCGACGCGCGCCAGCGCGCGAGCGCGGTGTCGTCACGCTCGAACTCGGCCAGCGCCGGCTTGCCGACGTGGTCGAGCACGAGCCAGTGCGCATCGTGCCGCGCGCAGAACGCACGGACGTCCGGCAACTGGCGCTCGAACACGAGCACGTCGTACACATAGCCATTCGCCTGCAGCCAGGCGACGCCGCGATTGAAAGCGGGATCGGCGACGAACGCGCCGACGTCGGCTTCGTCCTGCACCTGATGACGAAAACCGCGCAGCTTCGGGCTGCGCCACTCGGCGACGCGGTCGGCCAGCGCCGGCGCACCGAGATCCTCCCAGCCGACCACCGCCGCGATGCGTGCATCGTCGCGCGCCAGGTCGAGCAGGAACGCCGTCTCGTCACGGCCGGCGCGCGCCTGCACGGCGATCGACGCGCCGAGCGCCTGCGCATGCATCTGCGGCCACAGTTCGTCGGGCAGGTAATCGCGTGCGAGCACGCCCATCCCGGGGCCGATCCACGGATAGTCGGCCGCGCGATAACGCCAGAAGTGCTGATGCGAATCGATACGCACTGCGCCCATGATGCCCTCGTGTTCAATCACCGCGGCGACGACGGCCCGGAGCGTCGCCCCCGCCCGTCCGCCACGTTCAGTCGTACAACACCGCCGCGATCTTCGGATCGTCGATATTGGTCTTGTCGTACCAGTAGAAACCGGTATCGATGACCTTCGGCAGCTTCTCGCCCTTGATCGCCTTCACGGCCGCCTCGACCGTCTTGTAGCCGATCCCGATCGGGTTCTGCGTGATCGCGCCGGCCATCAGCCCGCTGCGGATCGCGTCCTTCTGCTGCTTGCCGGAATCGTAGCCGACGATCACGACCTTGCGCTTCATCTCGCGCACGCCGTTGACCACGCCGATCGCCGAGCCTTCGTTGGTGCCGAACAGCCCCTTGAGCTTCGGATACGCCTGCAGGATCGACTTCGTCACTTCGGTCGATTTCAACTGATCGCCTTCGCCGTACTGCACGGTCACGACCTGCACCTTCGGGTGCGCGGACTTCATCCGGTCGAGGAAGCCGTCGCGGCGGTCGATGCCGGTGCGGCTCGTCTGGTCGTGCGCGACCACCGCCACCTGCCCTTCGTCCCCGATCAGCGCGGCGAGCTTGTCGGCCGCAAGGGCGGCCGCGGCCTTGTTGTTGGTCGCGGCCGTCGTCACCGGAATGTCGCTGTCCACGCCCGAGTCGAACGCGATCACCGGGATCTTCTCGGCCTGCGCCCTCTTCAGCAGCGGCAGTGCAGCCTTGCTGTCGAGCGCCGCGAAGCCGAGCGCGGCCGGCTTCTTCGCGATCGCGGCCGACAGCATGTCGATCTGCTTGTCGACCATCGCCTCGGTTTCGGGCCCTTCGAACGTCACCTTCACCTTGTAGTCCTTCGCGGCCTGCGTCGCGCCCGATTTCACGGCCTGCCAGAACTGATGCTGGAAGCCTTTCGAGATCAGCGGGATATAGGTTTCCTGCGCCTGCGCACCGGCCGTGACGCCGGCGGCGAACGTCAGCCCGACGATCGCGTTCAACACCTTGCTCCTGATCACTTCGCGTCTCCTTGGTTGGTATCGACTGAAATGCCGGCCCGGCCGGCGGTGAAGCCCATGCCCTGGCGCCTCGGTATCGGCGTCAGCGGCGACGCCGGCGCAGGATGTCCACGTAGACGGCGAGAATGATGATCACGCCCGTCACGACCGTCTGCCATTCCTGTGCGACCGACATGATGCGCAGGCCGTTGGTCAGCACGCTCATGATGAACGCGCCGATGATGGTGCCGACGATGCTGCCCGCGCCGCCCGACAGCGACGTGCCGCCGATCACGACGGCCGCGATCGCATCGAGCTCGTAGCCCTGCCCGAGCGCCGGCTGCGCCGAGTTCAGCCGCGACGCGATCAGCAGGCCGGCGATCCCGCACACCGCGCCGCTGAACGTATAGACGGCGATCTTCCACGCATCGACGTTCACGCCGGACAGCCGCAGCGCCTCCTCGTTGCTGCCGAGCGCGAACGTGTAGCGGCCGAAGATGGTCCGGTTCAGCACGATCGACGCGCCGATCGCGACGAGAAACAGGATCAGCACCGCGTTGGGAATCGGCAGCGCGGGAATGAGGTTGCCGATCAGCGAATCCTGCGCGATCGACGTGAAGCCCGGCGTGTCGTTGAAGTAGATCGGCCGCGTGCCCGAGATCACGAGCGACAGTCCCTTGAGCAGCATCATCATGCCGAGCGTCGCGATGAACGGCGGCACCTTCATCTTCGCGATCACGAAGCCCGACACGCAGCCCGACAGCGCGCCGAAGCACAACGCGGCCAGAATCCCGAGCGGCAGCGGCATCCCCCACTTCGTCAGCACGACGCCGGCCATCACCGCGCAGAACGTCATCAGCGTGCCGACCGACAGGTCGATGCCGGACGTGATGATCACGTACGTGCAGGCGACGGCCAGCACGCCGTTGACGGCGGTGGCCTGCAGGATCGACACGAGGTTGTCGACTTCGAGGAAGTTCGACGACGCGAAGCTGAAAAACACGATCAGCAGCACGAGGCTCGCGAACGCGAGCAGCTTCTGCCGCGCGGCCGGGTTGAAGAAGCGCGATTTCAGGCTCGATGCGGCGGCCGGCGTGTCGCCGGTGGCGAGGGGCGGAACGGGATGCGTATCGTTGGACATGATCGTTAGGCGTCTGAATCGGGACAGTCAAGGCAATCAGGACAACACGGTCGACTCGCGCTGCGTCGCGAGCTGCATGATCTTTTCCTGCGTGGCGTCGGCCGCGCGCAATTCGCCGGTCACGCGGCCTTCGCACATCACGAGAATCCGGTGGCTCATGCGCAGCACCTCGGGCAATTCCGACGAGATCATCACGATCGCCTTGCCGTCGGCGGCGAGCGCGTCGAGCAGCTTGTAGATTTCGCTTTTCGCGCCGACGTCGATGCCGCGCGTCGGCTCGTCGAAGAACAGGATGTCGCAGTCGCGCAGCAGCCATTTCGCGATCACGATCTTCTGCTGGTTGCCGCCCGACAAGAGCCGCGCGGGCTGCGCGACCGACGGCGTGCGGATCGCGAGCTGCCGCACGTACGACCGCGCGGCGTCGCGCATCCCGCGCGCATCGAGAAACAGGCCGCGGCGCACGAAGCGGCGCATGCTCGACAGCGCGATGTTGTTCTGCACGTCCATCCCGATCGCGAGCCCGAAGTGCTTGCGATCCTCGGACAGGTAGCCGATGCCATATTTCACCGCGTCGGCCGGCGTGCGGATCGTCACGGCCCGGCCATGCACGCGGATCTCGCCCGCATCGACCGGATCCGCGCCGAACACCGCGCGCGCGACCTCGGTACGGCCCGCGCCCATCAGCCCGGCGAAGCCGAGGATCTCGCCGCGCCGCAGCGTGAAGCCGACGTCGCGGATCGCGCGGCCGCGCGACAGCCCGCGCACTTCGAGCGCAATCTCGTTCCCGGACGTATCGGGCGGCGTGCGGGTTTCCGTATCGAGCTGGCGGCCGACCATCATCGAGATGATCGATTCCATCGACGTGTCAGCCATCGGCACGGTCGCGACGTACTTGCCGTCGCGCATCACGGTCACGCGATCGGCGATCTGGCGCAACTCGTCCATCTTGTGCGAGATGTAGATGATGCCGACCCCATGCGCGCGCAGGTCGCGGATGATGCGGAACAGCTCGGCGATTTCCGCGTTGTTCAGCGCGGCGGTCGGCTCGTCCATGATCAGCGCGCGCGAGTCGAACGACAGCGCCTTCGCGATCTCGACCATCTGCTGCTTCGCGACCGTCAGCCGGCCGACCGGCGTGCGCGGATCGAGATCGAGCCGCATCCGCTGGAAGATCGCGGCGGCGTCGCGGTTGAGTTTCTCTTCGTCGACGAACACGCCGAAGCGGCCGCGCGGCTCGCGGCCGATGAAGATGTTCTGCGCGACGCTCAGGTGGTTCATCAGGTTCAGCTCCTGATGGATGATGCCGATGCCGAGCGCCTGCGCGGCACGCGGGTCGGCGATCTCCACCGGGCGGCCGTCCATCCGGATCTCGCCCGCGTCGCGCTGGTAGACGCCCGCGAGGATCTTCATCAGCGTCGACTTGCCGGCGCCGTTCTCGCCCATCAGCGCATGCACTTCGCCCGCGCGCAGGTCGAAACGGCAATCGTCGAGCGCCTGCACGCCCGGAAAGCGCTTGCCGATGCCGGTCAGCGCGATCAGCGGCTGCGTGGTGTTCGGGTTCAGGTCGGGTTGCATCGCGCGCGGCCCTCAGCTGATCGCACGATCGAGATGCGTGTAGCCGCCGTCGACGAACAACCACTGGCCCGTCGTGTGCGACGCACGCTCCGACAGCAGGAACACCGCTGTATCGGCGATCTCGTCGGCCGTCGTGAAGCGCTGGCCGAGCGGCACCTTGCCGGCAATTTCCGCGACCTTCGCTTGCGGATCGTCGAAGCCGGCGATCCAGTTCTGATAGAGCGGCGTCATCACCTCGGCCGGAATCACCGCGTTCACGCGCACGCCGTCGTCGCGCAATGCGACGGCCCATTCGCGCGTCAGCGCGAGTTGCGCGCCCTTCGACGCGCAATAGCCGCTCGTGTTGCCCTGCCCGGTCACGGCCGTCTTCGACGAGACGTTGACGATCGCGCCACGCGCCGCCTTCAGGTGCGGCACGCAGTAGTGCGCCATCACGTAGTAGTGGATCAGGTTGCGTTCGAGCGACGCGACGAACGCATCGCGCCCGGCGTCGAGCCCGATGCTGTCGTTGATGCCCGCGTTGTTGACGAGGCCGTCGATACGGCCGAAGCGCGCGAGGGTCTGCGCGACGCCGTCGCGGCACTGTGCGTCGTCCTGCAGTTCGACAGTGACGCACGCGGCGCGCGGCTGTTGCTGCGTGAGCTCGCGCCAGAAGCCGTCGTCCGGCGCGTGGCGCGCGAACACCACGGGAACCGCGCCTTCACCGGCCAGCCGCATCGAGATCGCGGCGCCGATACCCGACGCGCCGCCGGTCACGATCACGACCTTGTCTTGCAGATTCAAATCCACTTCGCGTCTCCGTCGTTCATGTTGTCGCCGCGCACGATGCCCACGACGCACGCCATGCAAATGGCGCGCCGTCGTGCATTGCCCTGCTCAGCCGCGGAACCGGTACTGCTCCAGCGATTCGGGCTTCATCTCGATCGAGAAACCGGGCGCCGTCGGCGGCATGTACGCCGCGCCGCGCACCACGCACGGTTCGACGAAATGCTCGTGCAGGTGATCGACGTACTCGGTCACGCGCCCTTCCTTCGTACCGGAAATGCACACGTAGTCGATCATCGACAGGTGCTGCACGTACTCGCACAGCCCGACGCCGCCCGCGTGCGGGCACACCGGCAGCCCGTACTTCGCGGCCATCAGCATCACCGCGAGAATCTCGTTCACGCCGCCGAGCCGGCACGCGTCGATCTGCACGACGTCGATCGCGCCGCGCGCGATGAACTGCTTGAACAGCACGCGGTTCTGGCACATCTCGCCGGTCGCGACCTGCACCGGCGCGATCGCCTCGCGGATCTTGCGATGCCCCTCGACGTCGTCGGGGCTCGTCGGCTCCTCGATGAACCACGGCCGCGCGAACGCGAGTTCGCGCACCCAGTCGATCGCCTCGTCGACTTCCCACACCTGGTTCGCGTCGATCATCAGCTTGCGGTCGGGGCCGATCACCTCGCGCGCGATCGTCACGCGGCGGATGTCGTCCTCGA